>JAZKZM010000256.1:0-1562 GCA_045612685.1 Elusimicrobiaceae bacterium | reverse complement strand
TTCTTAAATTATCCAGTTTCATATAATTAATTATACTAAAAAATCTTGCTTAAATGGGCTTTATAATATAAAATTTAATATATGAATACAAATAATGATATTTTTTCTTACCGCCTAGCACCGAAAATTTATTTTAAACGCGGTGCTTTTGAAGTCGCTATAACTGATCTAAAAGAATATAAATCAGTTTTAGTATTAACTGATAAGACTATTGAAAATCTCGGTTATAGTTTAGAAGTGCAAGAAGCACTTGAAGATATCGGCCTTAATGTTAAAGTTTTTGGCGCAATAAATGAAGCACCATCTTTGGAAAGTATGGATATTTTGTTAAAAATCGCACAAAGTTTTTCCCCTCAAATTATACTTGCTTTTGGCGGTGGTGCGGTTATAGACAGTGCAAAAACTTTGGCTTTTTTATACGCAAATCCAAAAGCAAATTTAACTAAACTTGATGACAATGAAAAGTATAAGAAAAAAGCATATCTTATTTGTATGCCTACAACTTCAGGCACAGGTTGTGAAGCAACGGATAATATCGTAGTAAAAACTGCTGAAAATAAAAAAATTACTCTTTGCCATACTGCCTTTATGCCGGATATGGTTATTATTGATCCGGAGTGGACTTATTCTTTGCCCCCCGCTTTGGTTGCACAAGGCGGTTTTAATGCCCTTGCCAATGCTTTAGGAGCGTTTTTATCACCAAAAGCAAGTCAATTTAGTAATGGTTTTGCAATTGAAGCAGTGCGTTTAATTTTTAAATATTTATATTTATCCTACCAAGATTCAAAACATATTATCGCACGCGAAAAAATGCACTATAGTGCCACTTTATCTGGTATGGCTTCATCAAACTCCTCTCTTGGTTTAACTTATGATTTGGCCTGGCGCTTAAATAATGCCTTTAAATTGCCTATAGGTATTGCCTGCGCCCAGCTTTTAAAACCTATTATAAAATTTAACTTACAAAACGATAAAGTTTACAGAAAGGCGTGTTATATTTTTGATTATGCCTTTAAAGATAAAGCAACTTTGTCAAATGAAGAAAAAATAAAACAGCTTCTTTCTTCTATAGACGAGTTAAAAAAATCCGTAGGCATAGCAAAAAACTTAAAAGAGTGCGGTATTTCTTCTGAAGATTTCAATGCCCATTTGGAAGATTTGTGTCTTGATTTAACAGAAGAGCAAAGCACCCACGCGGCAATAAAACCGACAAAAGAACAAATAAAACAAATCTTGCTTGAAGCCTTTGAATGTTAAATACTAGTGTAGGCCCATACCCATATTAGGGTCGTGTCCTATTTCAAGACCTGGCAAGCGATGGCTTTTTGGTAATTTTTTTATTTCATCAGCATCTACAAGTGTTTCCTCGTATTCTGTAGATTTGCATTCAGCTTCACCACCAATAATATCCAAATAAATAGGGTCAACCATATTTCCGACTAAATAAAAATTTAATGTTGACCCTATATCCATATTATCTAATTCTAAGATATTAGTATGGGCAATATAAACTTTACCGCTTTTAATACCGATATTTTTTGCAATATCTTTGGCTAGTAAGG
>JAZKZM010000255.1:0-3307 GCA_045612685.1 Elusimicrobiaceae bacterium | reverse complement strand
TTATAAAGAGCATAGGCATTTTCATAAACCATTCTCAAAGTATAGTTTTGAATTCTTTGTTTACCTAGTTGAACCGTAGATAAATATTGTTTCTTTTGTTCAACATTTGATAATGTCCCAAGAGAAATTTTTTGTAAATCAAGCATCATACCTGCTTCTTTACCGCTTTCTCTTAAGCTATTATGGGGTTGTTGGGCAGCTAATGGCGCGCTGCAAATTAAAAATAAAACAAATAATTTTTTCATAATTTTATACCTCTTTAAAAACTAAAAAAGACCGCCGCTAAGCAAATCACCCAGCATTGGCGCAAGCATCAAAATAAATACCACCGGAAATATAAAGATAAACATCGGTATTAACATCTTTGTTGAGGCTTGTGCTGCAAGTTTTTCTGCTTTGTTAAGTCTTCTAAATCTAAGGTCAACGGAAAAATTCCTTAAAAGATCAACCAAACTCGTTCCGAGCTCATCAGACTGCACGATAAGACCGACAAAAGACCTTATATCCTGCACACCCGTTCTTTGGGCAAGTCTTTCAAGAGCTTCCCTTCTTGAATAACCGAGTTTTGTTTCATTTAAGGTTTTTTCTATTTCAACTTCTAAAAGGGTTTTATTTTTTGCTATTTTGATAATTCTTTCAAAAGCAGTCATATAATCTAAACCTGATTCTATAATAAGGGCCATCAAATCAACCGTCGTAGCAAAATTTCCTAACATATCCTGTTGGCGCTTTTGTATTTGTGCTTTTAATTGCATATCAGGAATATAAAACCCGATTATAGCAAGCAAAATAAATAAAGGATTTCTTGTTAAAACTATAACAAGCAAGGGTAAAAAGATTGCCCAATTTATTTTAGAAAAAAGGATATCTACAGGTTGTGGTTTTGCAGGACTGCCGAGTAAAAGCCACATTTCCTCTAAAGATTGTTGCAAATGTAATTTTTCAAGCAAGGCTACGGCAAAACGATCTCTTAAATTTTCCTGAGGACGCAAACGGGCAAAAGAAGATGTAGATTTAACTTGCCTAACTTCAATATCGGCAATAGTTTCCTTTTCTTCTTTTGGCAAGAGGAAATTGCGAACGGCTATATAAACAAAATACGCGCCTAAAAAAGCTAACACGGTAAGAGATATGCTATAGGTGTTCATACTTTAATTTCCCCCAGTTTGCTAACCATTTTAATACCAATACCTATCCATATAATACACATAAATAAAACCGCTATGCCGATAGGCTTTGTATAAAATTTTATCATAACTTCCGGTTGGAAAACAAATAAAACGCCAACCATAATCCAAGGCATAATAGCAACCACCAAACTTTGTATCCTTTGTTGGGCTGTCATTGCCTGCAATTTTTCTTCAAGTTTACTTTCTTCACGGATATTTTCCACAATACGCTCAAAAATCTTTGTTAAATTACCACCGACTTGCCTTTGTAAAACAATCGCTTTTACCATATAAGAAAGAAGCCTTGATTCTACACGCTCTTCCATATTTTCCAAAGATTTTTCAAAAGGTGTGCCGAGTTTATAATTTTTAATAACCAAACCAAATTCATCTGATATAGGCGGGCGCAAATCGCTTGAAACCATCTCAAAACCTTGCACAATATCCATACCTGATTTAAGAGAGTTAGAAAGCAAAATCAAAGCATCCATAAGCTGTTTGTTTATTTTTTCACCGCGTCTTCTTTTCAAGGAGTTTAATATTATACCCGGCATTTTTAAACCGATATAAAGACCTGCCGCAAAGAAAACAAAGAACATAAAAACACCAAAAAAACCGCCTGCAGCAATAGCAAAAAATGCACCAAGCAAGCAAAATACCGCAAGTGTGCCAAGAACAATATATTTAACATTGATATCTAAAAATTGTCTGCTGTAATCATCTGCCCAAGTGGTGCTTTTTTGTAAATATTCTTGAACAAGTAAGGATATTTGAGTATTTCTTTCTTCAATAAATTTATAAGCTGCAAAAAACACAAGCAAAGTGCCAAGACTCATTAAAACACGAATTAAAATTACTTGATATTTCCCCCCTTTTGATTTTACATCAAATGGCATCTTGGGTGCGGATTTATTAACAATATCACTATAAATATTATTTGATAAAATAGCAAGAGCAATAGAAGATTTTCTAAATTTAGTTTTCCAATTAGCGGAAACAAAAGATTCTGCCATACTATCAGCTTCATCTAAAGCTAGTTCCAAAGTTGCTATTAAGGAACGCCCGCGACCTTGCATACTATCACGCATATCATATCCAATTAAACGGGGATTTGTTTTTAAGCGTTCCACTTCTAAAATCAAGCGAATTCTTGCAAGGCCGAACTCTTCCATTATACCTCTTGTAGCAAAAGTTGCCCCATCATCAATTTTTTGGGCTACGGTTAAAAGCTGGTTAAGAGCCAACAAAGGACGACGCCACATTTCCGCTTCACTAAGATATTCTGTCTGTCCGCTTGATAAAGGCAGCTCCCACAAGCGGTTTTTATCCATTTCAGATAAATTTTCTTCAAGCCAAGCAGGCACTTTTATTGCTTTTTTTACTTGTCCGCAATAAGTAGGCAAAAATTCTTTTTTTTCTGCCGGTTTAGTAGGATCTAAGAAATCATAAAGGCCATAAAGTTTTTCCTTTGAACATTTAATAAATTCCTGTTGATTTAAAGTATAAACCTGCCCCAAGGCTTGATCTTGAGCAAAAAGCCCTGTAGATGCACAAGTTAATAAACACAAGGAAATTATTATATGTTTAAAAGACATTTATTTACCTTCTTGTTTTATTTTAAAAATATCTTCCGGCACTTCTATACCCTTTGCCTTAAATTCGTCAAAGAATGTAGGCAATTCTCCTGTCGGAGCAAAATTACCCTGAACCTTACCGTTTTCATCAACGCCGGTTTGGGTATATCTAAATAAATCTCTGCTTTGAATTACGCCGTCTTTTTGGCCACAGATTTCCGTAATATATGTAACCTTTCTGCTACCGTCCGAGAACCTTGAAAGTTGAACAATCAAGTTAACGGCGGAAGAAATCATTTCGCGTATAGCCCAAATAGGCAAATCTGCACTTGCCATCATACACATTGCTTCAAGACGGGTTAAACTATCTCTAGGGGTATTTGCGTGGATGGTAGCAAGTGAACCTTCGTGGCCGGTGTTCATTGCCTGCAACATATCTAAAGCCTCTGCGCCGCGACACTCACCTACGACGATTCTATCCGGCCTCATACGCAAACAGTTAATAACCAAATCTTTAATTGTAATCGCCCCTTTACCTTCAACATTTGGCGGTCTGCTTTCAAG
>JAZKZM010000254.1:0-1395 GCA_045612685.1 Elusimicrobiaceae bacterium | reverse complement strand
ATTATTGTTTCTTCAAGTGATGCCGGCAATAAAAAAGCCCAAAACAGAAGGATGGGGCCCCCGGGTTTTTAGGTTTTAAAAACAAAGGATAAAAAATATGGCTTTAATTAAAGTTGAGCATATTTGGAAAATTTATAAACTCGGCGATATTGATTTAGAGGTTTTAAAAGATGTCAGCCTTGAAATTAATGCCGGCGAATTTGTTGCCATTATGGGCCCAAGCGGTAGTGGCAAAAGTACTTTTATGAATATGCTTGGCTGTCTTGATAAACCAACCAAAGGTAAATATATTTTAGACGGACAAGATATAACAGATTCTACCCTTAGCAAACTTGCAGATATACGCTGCCGCAAAATCGGTTTTGTGTTCCAGGGTTTTAATTTACTTTCAAGAACAACCGCTATGGAAAATGTGGAACTGCCTATGATTTACGCCCACACACCGACAAACCAGCGCTATCAAAAAGCAAAAGCCGCGCTTGAAAGTGTTGGCCTGGGTGAGAGACTTTACCACATGCCAAACCAACTTTCCGGCGGACAGCAGCAACGTGTTGCTATTGCGCGTGCAATAGTAAATGATGCGCCAATTATTTTTGCCGACGAGCCGACCGGCAACCTTGATACTAAAACAAGTATTGAAGTTATGGAAACTTTTTACCGCCTTAACAGAGATAACAATAAAACTATTATTCTTGTTACGCACGAGCCGGATATTGCTGAGTATGCCAAAAGAATTGTGCGTTTTAAAGACGGTAAAATCGTTCTTGATGAAATAAATAATAATAGGGTGCAAGTCCAATGAAAGATATTTTAACTATTTTTAAAATTGCAATTAAAGCAATTTGGATAAACAAAATGCGTTCTGCCCTAACCAGTTTAGGTATCATTATCGGCGTAGCGGCGGTTATTGTTATGCTTGCTGTCGGCGAGGGCTCTAAAGCCAAAATTGAAAAACAAATGGCCTCTATGGGTAGTAATCTTTTGATGATACGCTCCGGCTCTACCACTTCAAGCGGGGCGCGCGCGGGTATGGGCGCACAACCCACCTTAACTTTAAAAGATGCTTACGCTATTGAAGAAAATGTGCCTTTGGTAACCCAAGTTGCGCCAAGTGTAAACGGAATGGGCCAAATTGTTTACGGCAATCAAAACTGGTCCACACAAATAACAGGAACGACACCTGCTTTGTTTTATATCCGCTCTTGGGAAGTGGAAAACGGCACTTTATTTACTTCTGAAGAAATACGCCAAGGCTCAAATGTGGCAATTCTTGGGCAAACAGTTGTGGAAAATTTATTTGGCACGGTTGATCCTGTAGGTCAAATGGTGCGTATTAAAAATATTCCTTTTAAAGTTGTGGGTGTTTTAAAAAGTATGGGGCAATCAGCAATGGGG
>JAZKZM010000253.1:0-1777 GCA_045612685.1 Elusimicrobiaceae bacterium | reverse complement strand
GGTGAAAAAGCCCCCTGGTGGGGGTGGTACCCCCCTATCTCAAAAATATTTTTATCAACTCAAATTTGGAATTTTCAATTTTACTTTTTGATTTTAGATTTTACTTTTTGTCGGCTGCTGCCTTGGCGCGTCCCCTTCCGCTCCTGGTTCCCCTCTCGCTTCTTTGGCTGCTGCCTTGCGCAGCTTCTTAGATCTTCTTTGTCATCTGCTGCCGCTTCGCTCTCTCTAATTCTTCCAGGCTTCTTTTATTGCTTCCTGGTTTGTTGCTGCCGCTTTTATGCTCTTATGCTTGCAATAATATGTTTGCTTCTTCCTGGGCTCCCCTTGGGGCTCCTGGTGCCTTCCTGGGGGTGCTTGCTCCTGGGGTGTATCTGCTGCCCTGGGCGTATATCTCCAGTGGGCTTTTATTCCCTGGGGGCTTCTCTCTATACTCCCTACAATTACATTGTTCCCCTATATCTAACGCGGCTCCGCATAGGGGGCATATTTTATAATCACTTCTCATAATTCTTTTACCTTCTTAGCTGCTGCCGCTCCTGGTTCTTCAGATCTCCCAGGGGGGCTTTTAAAACGTCCGCCAATTTGCGCTTTGTGGTAGCCCCTTCTTAGCTTTTTCTATATCCGCTTTTAAATAGTCCTTATTCCATTCGGACGGGGGCAAGTCCTTAATATAACCTAAATCAAGTGTTTGTATTGAGTTTGTGGGGGGTGCTCCTTGCTCTTCTCTTAGCTTGTTTATTTCGTCTATCTTAATTCCCAGGTGCTCCCCTTTACGCCTATTACACTTAAAATGCGCGGGTTGTAAATTTTCTTCTCTTGTGGTTCCGCCTTTTGCTATGGGTATCTTGTGATCAATAGTTAGGCTCCAGGGGTTCGGATAATTTAACTTTAGATTTATAGGCAAGCCGCAAATACCGCATATTATATAGCCTTCTTCCGCGCTATCCCTTAATAGGCGGTTTCTATACCGCATAAATAAAGTGCGGTCGGCTCCGTCTTTGTCGGGTCTATTTCTTTTTCTTGAATAATAATTGCTCATTGCTTCCGCCTTCCATCTGCTGCCGCTCCAGGCTCCTAGATCTCCAGGGCTCTTTTATTTCTTTGTCATTGATAGACCGCTACTGCTTAATGCTTTTAGCAACGTATTATTTTTAAAACTCTCTTTTACGGCTTCATCTGATTTCGCGTCAACATAACATACGGCTGCAAAATCCGCGTTGTGCACGTCCACTTCAAATTCTTCTCCGGCTCTTTGTGCTACCGCTTCCCCCGCTTCCCTTAAACAATTTTGCATTTCCGGGCTTTTCATAAGTTCGTTTAATCCTTTTAGATTTAAATCAAATTTTACATTGCTCATATTTACCCCTTCCAGGTCTTCAGATCTCCCAGGGGGCTTTTATCGTTCCCCCTGGGTAGCTGCTGTCCTTTGTTTTTATCCTTCTGCGGCTGCTTTGTATTCTTCATACTTACCGCGATATAGTTCTAAATTCTTGTCGTTTTCGGCTTTTTCCTGGGCGTATTGCTCTAATAAAAAGTCATTGCCCATTTCTTCGGCTTCTCTTATTCTCCCGTTTAAATAGTCGTTTCTATCCTGGGCAATCTCCAATAATCGCTCTACTTGCTCCCGTCCTTCCTGGTTTGCATTGCGTTTATATAAGTTTTCCCAAAAATTGGCTTCCCTTGCCTGGTTATGCTTTATTTGCTCGTTTATGGGCTTTAACATTTCTCTTATTGCGCCTTCGTTTGCTTTGCGCTCTTGTTCGTTTAGTCCTTCGCG
>JAZKZM010000252.1:0-9553 GCA_045612685.1 Elusimicrobiaceae bacterium | reverse complement strand
TCCAAGCGGACAACTTTGTTCTTTTTGTGATCGTTTATTCTTTGCCAATTCCGGTAAAATGGCCGGTAAACTTGCCGCTGCGGTGGTATCTTGCCGAAGGGGCGGGGCAACGGCTTCTTTTGACAGATTAAACAAATATTTCACAATTAGCAATATGCAGGTAGTAGGTTCGCAATATTGGAATATGGTTCATGGTTTTACGCCCGAAGATGTTCGCAAAGATTTAGAAGGATTGCAAACCATGCGCACTCTTGGCGAAAATATGGCCTGGCTTTTAAAATGTATAGAACTTGGCAAACAAAACGGAATTAATAAACCGACTTATGAGCCTATAACATTTACAAATTTTATAAAAGGAGAAATAAAATGAAAAAAATAATCAGTGTAGTACTCGCAATATTGGTTTTGGCGGCTTGCCATTGCCTTAAAAAAGAAAACAGCCGTGTAGAAACGGTATCTCAAAATAAACCGGTGGTTTATTTTACCAAAGATATCAGCCCGGAAGGCCTTGTCAAAATATATGATAAGATTTCCCAAAATATTGACGGCAAAGTGGCTATCAAATTCCATACAGGCGAACCGCACGGCCCAAACATTTTACCAGTACCTATGGTTAAAGCATTGTGGGAACATATCCCTAACAGCCGCCTTGTAGAAACAAATGTTTTTTATGATTCTCCGCGCCAAACCACAAAAGGTCACAGAGAAACTTTAAAAACAAACGGTTGGACTTTTACCGAAGTTGATATTTTAGATGAAGAAGGTACGGTTATGTTGCCCGTAAAAGGCGGCAAACATTTTAAAGAAATGTCTATGGGCGGTCATGTGCTTAACTATGATTCTTTGGTAGTTTTAACACATTTTAAAGGCCACGCTATGGGCGGTTACGGAGGCAGTATGAAAAATATTGCTATCGGTATGGCAGACGGTAAAATCGGCAAAAAGATGATACATCAAAAAGGCGATAATCAATGGGGTTATACAGGTGGAATCTTCCAAGAGCGTATGGCAGAATCAGCCAAAGCAACGGTGGACCATTTCGGCAATAAAATTGTATACATAAATGTTTTACGCCGTATGTCTGTTGATTGTGATTGCGCAGGCACCCGTGCCGCAGAGCCAAAAGCACACGATATCGGTATTTTGGCATCTACTAATATTGTGGCGGTAGACCAAGCTTCTATTGACCAAGTATATGCTTTACCGGAAGCGGAATTACATGACTTGCAAGAACGCATAGAATCCCGCGAAGGTTTACGCCAGCTTTCATATATGAAAGAACTCGGTATGGGAACAGGCGAATATACCTTAGTTGATATTGATAAAAAATAGGGAGAAATATGTACAAAAAACTATTACTATTAGGAATTATTTTACTTGGAGGTTTCAGTATGGCAACTGCTAAAAGTTGGGATAAAGTATTTACAAAAAGTGATAAGGTAAATGTTAAAAAAGTACATTTTACAAACCGCTACGGTATTAAACTTACAGGGGATTTATATACGCCCAAAGGTATGGATAAAAACGCAAAACTTCCGGGTATTGTAGCAAGCGGACCTTTTGGTGCCGTAAAAGAGCAAGTATCCGGCCTTTATGCTCAAACAATGGCCGAACGCGGCTTTATTACTTTGGCATTTGACCCGTCTTATACTGGGGAATCCGGTGGCAAACCGCGCCATATAGCATCCCCCGATATCAATACGGAAGATTTCAGTGCCGCAGTTGATTATTTAACGACATTACCCAATGTAGATGAAAATAAAATCGGCCTTATAGGTATTTGCGGTTTTGGCGGTTTTGGTTTAAATGCCGCCGCTATGGATACACGCATTAAAGGAAGTGTTATCGTAACAATGTATGATATGACACGCGTAAGTGCTAAAGGGTACAATGATTCTATGTCCGCCGAAGAACTGTATAAAATGCGTGAGCAGTTAAACAATCAACGCACGAAAGATGCTCAAACTAAAACCTTTGCACACTCTCAAGGTTTGCCGGATAAAGCAGACGATAATGCACCGCAGTTCCTCAAAGATTATTTAGCTTATTACAAAACTTCTTTAGGTTTCCACAAACGCTCTATCGGCTCTAACGGCGCTTGGATTACCACGTCTAATTTATCACTTATTACGCAACCGATTTTGGCTTACAGTGATACCATTAAAAGCCCTGTGTTAATGATACATGGCGAGAAAGCACACAGCCGTTATTTTAGTGAAGATGCGTTTAAGAAATTAAAAGGGAGTAACAAAGAACTCTATATCGTTCCGGGTGCAAATCATACGGACTTATATTATAAAATGGATGTAATTCCTTTTGATAAAATAGAGAACTTCTTTAAGACGAACTTGAAATAAGCAATTCTTAAAACAATTAAAGACCGCTCTTGCTTAATTGCGAGGGCGGTTTTTTATAGATATAGTGTCCACATGTATAAGTTTTGGACACTATTTTTTATCTTATAATATAGTAAAATAATATCAAGAGTTATTTAAAAAAGGAGACAATATGACACAAACATTTATCACATTAAATGACGGAACAAAAATACCGCAATTTGGTATTGGTGTATTTCAAGTGCCGGAAGGGCCTGAGACATTAAATACAGTTAAAAATGCACTTGCTATGGGGATTAGGCATATTGATACCGCACACGCCTATCAAAACGAAAGAAGTGTGGGATGTGCAGTGAAAGAGAGCGGTATTAAAAGGGAAGATATTTGGATTACCTCTAAATTATGGCCTAGCGAATATGGGAAAAATTTAACACCTGCGGCGATAGATAAAATGCTTGCACGATTAGACACACCATACATTGACTTATTATTGCTTCACCAACAATTTGGGGATTATATCGGTGCTTACCAAGCGATGGAAGATGCTGTAAAAGCCGGAAAAGTGCGTTCCATCGGATTAAGCAATTTTGAATCTTCACGCTTAGAAGAAGTTTTGGAAATTGCAAAAATAAAACCTTCCGTTTTACAAGTTGAATGCCATCCGTACTATCAACAAAATGCACTCAAAAAGAGAGTGGAAAAATACGGAACTGTATTAGAGGCTTGGTATCCTATCGGGCATGGGGATAAGAACTTAATTAATGAACCGTTATTTACCGAACTTGGTAAAAAATACGGTAAAACAAATGTGCAGATTATTTTGCGTTGGCATATTCAAGAGGGGACTATTGTATTTCCTCGCTCTACAAATCCTGTACATATTAAAGAAAACTTTGAAATCTTTAACTTTGCATTAACTGACGAAGAAATGAATAAAATACGGGCTTTGGATGCAGGAAAAAGGTTCTTTAATATGACCTTGGAAGAACAGGAGAAGAATCTAGGTGCTTGGAAACCGGAAGATTAAAGGAAAAGATATGAACTACAAGAAAGGATATGTATATGAACTAATGGATAAAGGCGGTCCTACTGACATAAGAGAGCCTTATTTTAGGGAAGCGGTGGACGAAATGATGCGTGCTAGGACCTTATGCGCCAAAGCTAACGCTAAAATGCCCGACGATGCGAGTTATGTAGCGGATTTAGAAGAACTATTTGGTTGCAAATTAGATGATGTACGCATATTTACTCCGTTTATTTGTGATTTCGGCAATCGTGTTAAATTCGGCAAAAATGTGTTTATCAATCACTCGGCAATTCTTTCTGCCTCTGGTGGAATAGAGTTTGAAGATGGCGTTATGGCGGCCCCGGGGCTTAAAATAGCAACGATTAACCACGATATGTATGACCGCCATTTAACCTATACATACGGAAAAGTATTAGTAAAGAAAAATGCTTGGCTTGGGTTGAATGCTACTATATGTCCGGGGGTGACCATCGGGAAATATGCGGTAGTAGCGGCAGGGGCAGTTGTCACGAAAGATGTTCCCGATTATGCAGTAGTCGCCGGCGTTCCGGCAAAAGTAATAAAAATGCTAGACCCCGAAAAAATGAAGGATTAAATCATATTTTGACAGTTTAATAAAGACCGCCTTTGCTTAATTGCGAGGGCGGTTTTAGTTTGTGTCCTGCGCTTTTAGCACACATAATCTGCTATAATAAATAGTAAGGTTTCCATAGGTGGGAGTAAAACATGAACATTTACAAAAAATTAAAAGGGACTTCGATGGAAAAAACCATACAAGGCCAAGCGCAGGCGGAACTGGCAGGGGCCGGAATGTATTTTACACTTGCTAGAACCGCTAAAGTACAGGGTATGGAAGAAGCGGAAAAGAAATTCTTGGAACTTGCCAACCAACATGCCGCCCAAGCAAGTTATTATTTTACACTTGTAGGAAGATATCCTTTTGAGGGAAAAGCATTTTGGCAGTTTATAAAGGGGTTATCTAAAGCGGAAGAAGGTGGCGAGAGAGCCATTTTAGGGTTATCCCAAAAACTGGAAGAAGCAAGATATGCGGATATCGCTCAAAAAGCTAAAACCTTTGCCGCAGAGCATAAATACCATGCAGAAGTAACCCATGCGCTTGTGGAAAAACACGCACCGGAAGAAGTAAAGCATAATACGAAAAAAATCTATGTCTGCTCCATTTGTGGGTATGAGTATGATGGCGAACTGGATAAAGAGCCAGGGGATTTTATCTGTCCGGTTTGTGGTATGCAAAAAAATGTGTTTAAAGAAAAAGCGGGAAAATAACGATGAAAAAAGTAATTATTCTAAATGCCAGTCCACGTAAGAACTTTAACACCGCCACATTACTTAAAGAGGCACAACGAGGTGCGGAACAAGCCGGAGCACAGGCAGAATATATTAACCTCGTGGACCTTAGCTACAAAGGGTGTGTGAGTTGTTTTGCCTGTAAAGTGAAAGGAAACAAGACGGGTGGCCTGTGTGCATATCGGGATGATTTACGGCCCGTACTTGAGAAAATACTGCAAGCCGATGCGCTCATTATCGGCACTCCTATTTATTATTCCTATCCTACGGGGATGTTTCGCAATGTATTGGAGCGGTTATTCTTTGCCATGATGACTTATGACCAAGGAGCAACCCCTGGCACGACGAAACTACTCATCAATAAAAAACTGCCCACTGGGTTAATTTACACCATGAACTGCACGCCACAGCGTGCGGAACAATTTAATTATCCTACCATATTAGGTCCGGATGCTCTGTTTATGGGACAATTTTTCGGGCATTGTGAAGTATTAAATGCCTACAATACCTACCAGTTTACGGACTATTCCAAGTATATGGCAAATTTATGGGACGAAACCTCTAAAGCCAAAGCCCGAGATACGCAGTTCCCCGTAGACAAGCAGAAAGCATTTGATCTAGGAAAAAAATTAGTAGAGATGAACTAAAATTACACACCGCTCTTGCTTAACTGCAAGGGCGGTTTTTTGATACTCATAATATAGTAAAATAAAAGTAAGCATTATTGGGGAAAATATGAATAGATATTCACAAAAATATACCACTGTTCAAAGCGAGATGGATATTAATTACCGTCTTAAAACAATTTCGGCCGTTATGTATTCGCAGGATTGTTTTGCAAGATATTTAACATCTAAAAATCTTGCAGCATTTGATATAAAAAAACAAAATCTCTGTTGGATAATTTCCGAGTTTGATATTCATTTTCTTGAGGACCTTCCTTTTTGGTCCGAACAAATAGAAGTTACAACTTGGGTTTCCGAAATTTCAAGGTTAAAAATTTTTGTTGATTTTGAAATAAAATATAATAATATTCCCTTTGCAAAAGGTAACACTTGCTGGTTAATGCTAAATATTGAAACAAGAAGGCCTGCCGCAACCGATTTCCTTATAGACAAAATTGAAATATGCCCGGAATTTGCAATCGGCGAACACAAGAAATTTAAATTGGAAAACATAAAAGAAAAGATAAATGAATTTTCTTATAAAACAAATTTATCGGACATTGATTTTAATGAGCACGTAAACAACAGAAGTTATATAAATATTGCCGGCGCCTCCGTAACGGAAGAATTTAAAAATACGCACATTATTAAACGCCTTGCCGCTAAATTTAATAAAGAATCGTTTTTAAATGATATTTTAACTTGCTCCGCATATAAGACGGCTGAAGATAACACCTATATCCATAAAATAGAAAAAGACGGTATCTCCGTTTGCGATATTATAACGACTTGGGCCAAAACGGATGAACGCAATAATATTGCGGATTTTGATTTGGCCGTCCGTAACAGAAAATAGTAATAGTAACCCTAATATGTTATAATTTTATTAGACCGGCACTTACAGTAAATAATAATGAAAGGATTAATACTTTCCCTTGATTTACTCGGCGGGCTTGGGGTATTTCTGCTGGGTATAAAAATGATGAGCGACGGCCTGCAAAAAGCCGCCGGTGATAAACTACGTAAAATTATTTCAGGTGCAACAAGCAATCGTTTTACCGCTACACTTTCCGGTATTGCGGCAACATCTATCATACAATCTTCTTCTGCGACAACCGTAATGGTTGTCGGTTTTGCAAGTGCCGGTTTGCTTACGCTTTCCCAATCTTTAGGGGTTATTTTCGGGGCCAATATCGGCACCACCACAACAGCGTGGCTGATTAGTATCTTGGGCTTTAAAGTAGATATTTCCCTGTTTGCTATGCCAATGATAGGGCTTGGGTTCTTTTCACAATTTATCAAAAAGTGGCCTATTATTAGGCGTATCGGGGAAGCGATGCTCGGTTTCGGGCTTTTATTCTTGGGGCTTTCTTTAATACAGGGCGCTATTCCCGATATGCAAAATTCCCCTGTTATAGAGGAATGGGTTTCAAAATTCAGGCCTAATACCCTGCTTTCCTTGCTCGGAACAATAGGTGTAGGGGCAATTTTAACCGTTATTTTTCAATCTTCAAGTGCGGTAATGGCTGTAACACTTACTTGTGCCGCCAAGGGGCTTATAGATTACCCTACCGCCTGCGCTTTAGTGCTTGGCGAAAATATCGGCACCACTATTACGGCAAATATTGCCGCCATCGGCGCGCCGCGCATAGCGAAAAGGGCTGCTTTAGGGCATATGATGTTTAATTTGCTGGGCGTATTGTGGGCAGTTATTTTCTTTCATCCTTTTTTAGATTTAATAAGTTTTATTGTTCCCGGCTCTACCGAAGGTAATGCCCCGCAAGTATTGCTTACGAATATTCCCTATCATTTAGCGGCTTTTCATACCGTGTTTAATATAATTAACACAAGCATTATGTTGATATTTATTAAACAGTTTGAAGAACTAATCTTGCTGCTAATACCTGTTAAACGCAATGAACAAAAGCAAACGGAGTTAATTTATTTGAAAGCAGGTGTTACCACTACACCGGAACTTTTTATAGAAGCCGCCCGCCGCGAAATTGACCGTATGGCCGGCCTTGCGGAAATCATTATACGCAAAATTTTACACGCTTTGAAGATTGATTCCGATAACTTATTTGAACGCGCTTTAGATGATGCGGAACAGCAGGAAAAAGACAGCGATATTTTGGAATATAAAATAAATGAATTTTTAAAAAACCTAACCCACGAACAACTTTCCCGCGATATGATTACCGAAGTTATGAAATTGTTTGATTTAACTAATTATTTGGAAAAAATTGCCGACCACGGCGAAAAAATAGCCCACTTGCTAAAAAAAGCCCGTTCGGTAAAGGCATTTGACGCCAACGATTGTGAAAAGTTAAAGGAAATGGGCTTGCAAGTTAAAATAATTTTAAAAGAAATGCGGGCACTTATCTTAAATTATGCTATAGATAAACAAGCAGCCCTTGCGCAAGCACAAAAAAGGGAACAAATTTTAAACAATTTGCGCCATAATTTGCGTGAAGAAAAAACAAAAAGGGCCTTTAATCAAGCGCAAATTTCCCCTGTATCTTTAACATTATACGCAGATATTTTAACAGATTTTGAAAAAATGGGCGATTATGCTTTTAATGTAGTGGAAACCATTGCCGGTACGCGTAAACATTAAAATATTTGTATTCGTTCAAATTTATTTAAAACGTTCAGGGGGGTATGACCGCTTCAATAATTATTTTTATAGTGCTTTTTGTGATAACTTTTTTAATGCACAAACCGTTTAATATTCACAATACAAAAAACGTTGGGTGCAAGAAATCCACCGCTATTTTGAAATTGCCTTTGTTATACAAGGTTTAATCATTTTAAATATGTTTTTTTGGTAAATATAAACCGCCGCCTTTGCTTAAGTGCAAGGGCGGTTTTTTATAGATATAGTGTCCAGATGTATAAGTTTTGGACACTATTTAATAAGCGTTTTGCGGTATTTTTCGCCCCAATCAGCCATAGCATCTAAAACAGGTCTTAAAGTATTACCTGTTTTACTTAAAGCATATTCTACACGAGGCGGAACTTCGGCATATACTTTGCGCGTAATAATACGGTCTTCTTCTAACATACGCAAATTATCTGTCAGCACCTTTTGGGAACAGCCAACACTCCTTTTAAGTGAACCAAAGCGTTTTGTACCTGTCAGCAAATCGCGTATAATCAATACTTTCCATTTATTGCCGATGATTTGCAAAAGCAAACCCACAGGGCAGGGGGACATATTTTTCTTTGTTATCATACTTTTATTATATATAATTTTTTCCAATAGTTTCTTTTTTGTGCCTATATTACAAAATAGTGCCTACTTTACAAAAAGAACTAAATTTGTTTTAATATCTTATCTTAATTACAGGAGAGTATTATGAAATTAGCAGTTATATGTGCCAACGGAAAAGCAGGAAAACTGATTGTCCAAGAAGCAGTAAAACGCGGTATGGATGTAACCGCTGTGGTTCGTGGAGAAAACCAAACCGTAGCACAACATACATTGTCTAAGGATTTATTTGATTTAACTAAAGAAGATTTAGCAGGGTTTGACGTAGTGGTAGATGCTTTCGGTACGTGGGCTCCGGAAACACTCCATTTACATAGCGAATCCTTAAAACATTTAGCGGATATTTTAAGTGGCTCTAATGTGCGTTTACTCGTGGTGGGTGGAGCAGGTAGCTTGTATATTAACAAAGAACACACCATGCAAGTAATGGATGCACCGAATTTCCCCGAGATGTTTAAACCCTTAGCGCAGAAACAAGGCAAATCCCTAGAAGAATTACGTGCTAGAACAGATGTAAAGTGGACCTACATTAGCCCTGCCGGAGATTTTAGAGCAGATGGGCCTCGTACCGGCGAATATATCCTAGCCGGAGAAGAACTGACGCTAAACGACAAAGGCGAGAGCATTATTAGCTATGCGGACTATGCGATTGCCATGGTGGATGAAGCCGAGAAAGGCAACCATATCCAACAGCGTATTAGCACCGTAGGAAAATAAGTTATCCTTGTATTTGACCGCTCTTGCTTAAATGCAAGGGCGGTTTTTTTATAGATATAGTGTCCACTTGTATAAGTTTTGGACACTATAATTTTTGCAAGTTCGATTTATTGATAGTGAAGTTATTTCGGAGGATATAGTGTCCAAAAAGTGTCCACCTCTTTCATAGTTCTTGTTGTTCATTTTGCTTATTTACCCTAAAAAACACCGTCGAGAAAGTATAAGAAAA
>JAZKZM010000251.1:0-2332 GCA_045612685.1 Elusimicrobiaceae bacterium | reverse complement strand
CGATAAGAAAGTTACTGCATCTTTAAAAGATGTTACTGCAAGAGAAGCCTTGGATACTATTTTAAGAGTGCAGGGTTTAACATATCAAAGAGTTGGCAAAAGCGATAACTATGTTATTTCCAGAAGATCCGATGAATTACCGGACTTAGTAACAAAAGTTTTCACTTTAAATTATGTTTCTTTGCAACCACAATCCAATTTATCTCAAGATATCAAAAATATTATGCCTGCTGATTCTACTTCTACAGCTTTAGGGGGCAGCAGCAGCAGCGGTTCAACAACAAATATTTTTGACACCGGTTCTTCTTCCGGCGGTTCAGGTTTTACGCTTGGTTCAGGCGGTAATTCCTTAGGGAACAGCGGTTCTACAGGTTCTGACGGTTCTGCAATTTTAGATGTTATTAAGAGTGTTCTTTCACCTCAAGGCAGAATTGCCGTTGATGCAAGAACAAATAAATTAATTGTTTCCGATGTGCCGGAAGTTTTCCCGCAGATTGAAGCAATTTTATCTGAACTTGATGTAAAAGCCCCGCAGGTTTTAATTGAAGCACAAATTGTTGAAGTTTCTAAATCAAGCGGTTTTGATGTAGGTTTTAACTGGAATGTTACGGGAACTTTCACCGCAGGTAAAACTGATGTTCCTTGCACTTGGTTTAAGAAAGATTCTTCCGGTAATATTTTAAAATGGTTCGGTGCACAAGATACAGGTGGCAGCACTAAAGGTTGGGAACTTGATTTTTCAAGTTTATCTATAGTTTTCAAGGCTTTAATGTCTAACGGTGAAGCAAGAAGTTTAGGCAAACCTAAAGTTATCACTATGAACAACAGCCCTGCAGTTATTACCTCTGCAAGAGAAGCAGCTGTAAGCACTGTTACCAAGAATACCAACTCCGGTTCTGATACCAGCTATAGCGGTGTTGAAAGAAAAACCGTCGGTCTTAAATTAACTGTTGTTCCGCAGGTTAATAAAGAAGGTTATGTGACTTTAAATGTTGCACCTTCTTATTCTGACCTTGTTCCTTCTGAAGCAATTTCAGACCAAGAATCTTATGATACTGTTACCCGTGCTGTTTCAACAGTAGTCAGAGTAAAAAGCGGTCAAACAGTTGTTTTGGGCGGTTTACTCCAATCCAGTGAAAAAGAAACTGTTACAAAAGTTCCTTTACTCGGTCAAATACCTGTGGTTGGTTGGTTATTCTCCAGCAAAAACAAAACAAAATCAACAACAGATCTTGTTATTTTCTTAACACCTACGGTGCTTTCGGAATAACATAAAAATATAGGGGACAAAGAAGGTAAATAATATGCCAAAAACACTTGTAGAAATTTTAACTGAACAAGGCAAACTCAAACAAGAAAACTTGCAAAAGGCGGAGTTGCATTCCAGACAAAATGATTCTTCTTTGATAGAATCTTTGTTAGCCTTGGGTTTTGTTAAAGAAGAAGATATTGCAATTGCTTCCTCTAAACAATTATCCGTTCCGTATGCAAGTTTTGAAAACGGCATATTAAATTCTGAAAAAGATCAGAATTTAGGTGATATTATTGATGAAAAATTTGCAAGGGAAAATTTAGTCTTACCTCTGTTTATGGAGGAAGACTCCCTTGCAATTGCTACCACTGAACCTTCCAATGTTCTCTTGCTTGATAATTTAAAAATGATGACAGGGCTGGAAATCCAGCCCTTCGTCGCTCCGAAATCGCAATTACTTGCGGCTTTGGATAAATTTTATTCTAAACAAGATCAACTTTCCGATGTCGTTGCCGAAAAAATTGAAGAAGTAAGCGGCGCTATGGAAGGCGATTCCGATTTAGAGAATATCGGCTCTGTTACGGATAAGTTGGACTTGGATAAAGAAGGCGTTGTCGGTGCGGGCAGCCATTATGTCCGTATGGTTAACGCGATACTTCGTCAGGCAATGTCAGAAAGGGTGTCTGATATTCACCTTGAGCTGTTTGATGAAAGGGTTTCCTTGCGTTTCAGAATTGACGGTTCTTTATATGAAAGAACTCCGCCACCGAGGGAAGCTGTTGCGGCTATTATTTCCCGTATTAAAATTTTGTCAAGGCTTGATATTGCTGAAAAGCGCTTACCTCAAGACGGTAGCTTTGCAGTAAAATTTCATAACAGAACAATTGAGCTTCGTGTTTCAGTATGTCCTACAGTTTTTGGCGAAAAACTCGTTCTTCGTATTTTGGATAAAGGAACCGGCGAACTAAATATTGATAAACTCGGTTTTGAACCCAGACAAAAAAGGGACTTTTTGGAGGCTTGCGCTATGCCTCACGGTCTTATTTTCTTAACAGGCCCTACAGGTTCAGGTAAAACAAC
>JAZKZM010000250.1:0-1210 GCA_045612685.1 Elusimicrobiaceae bacterium | reverse complement strand
GGTATTGCAGGCCACTTAATGGCAGCAAGTGTTATGGGCGCACCGGCCGGTGTTTTATTTGCAAAATTAATCGTGCCGGAAACTGAAAAGCCAGTTACTTCCGGACTAACAAAAATTGAATATAAAGACCCAAGCGCAAATATTCTTGATGCTATTGCTTCTTCCACGCAAACAGGTTTGCAACTTGCTTTAAATGTTGCGGGTATGTTAATTGCTTTTACCGCTTTGATTGCCCTTGCAAACGGCTGTGTTGAAGCCCTTACAAAATATGTTTTTAGTCACGCATTTAATTTGCAGGATATTTTTGGTTATATTTTTACGCCGCTTTCCTGGCTTATGGGTATTGACCCTCAAGACTTGCACTTAGCAGGTGTTTTGTTCGGCGAAAAGACTATCTTAAATGAATTTGTTGCCTATGCTCACTTAACGGACCTTCTTAACAGCGATACTGCTGTTTTGACAATGAAAACAAAAGTCATTTTGAGTTATGCTTTATGCGGTTTTGCTAACTTCTCTTCTATCGGTATACAAATCGGCGGTATCAGCGCAATTGCACCGGAAAGAAGAAGTGATTTATCAAGACTTGGCTTTAGAGCCTTGCTTGCCGGTTTACTTTCAAGCTGCTTAAGAGCTTTAATAGCAGGTCTTTTGATATAAAAAGAATCTTAAATTTAGCATAAAAAACCCCTCGTAAAAGAGGGGTTTTTATGTTCTTAAAATAAAGAGATTCTAGTTAATAGTAGTAGGCACAATAATTATCTCCACAATTTGCATTGTGTCCTGTTTCTTGTTGGCAGATTCTATTCCATTTATCCGTTTGGTCCGCAGAATAAACTATACATTTACGGGTGTTGCCATCATTACTTTGGCTATAACGCATATAAACTCCTAAAATAGTTTGACCACAGAAAGTATCCCCGCTCTCACTGTAATATGATTCACAATATGAATCGTCATCAAATTGGGTATAAAAGGACATATTTTTATAGTCCCAAGTCCCTTTTAACTGATAACTTATATCCAAATCTTTAAATTCTTTAGCAAAACTTCCGTTTGCCATATAATATACTTTTTGAGCATTAGATATACTTCTTGTTCTTTCTTTTAAATTACTATAATGGCTTTTTATTACAGCTACTTGATATTGCGGAACAGCAATAGCCGCCAAAATACCTATTATTAAAACAACTACTAATAGTTCTATAAGCGT
>JAZKZM010000249.1:0-1327 GCA_045612685.1 Elusimicrobiaceae bacterium | reverse complement strand
CCCGCCAGTTATAAGCCAAGTAAAATTCCCCTTAATTTCCATACTTATATTTTAGCATTTTATTAAATGATATAATATGCTTATGATTAATAATTGTCAAAATTTAATTATCGGGGCCGGTATTAGCGGGGCAGTTTTAGCGCGTATGTTGGCAGAAAAAGGCCAAAAAGTGCTACTTATAGAAAGGCGCAATCATATAGCCGGCAACTGCTATGATTATTTTGACGAAAATGGTATTTGCGTGCATAAATACGGCCCGCATATTTTTAGAACGGATAGTGAGGCTGTTTGGCAGTTTTTATCGCGCTTTAGCGCTTGGCATAAATATAGCCATAAGGTGCGCGCCTGTATTGACGGAAAAGAGGTGCCTATCCCTTTCAATTTTACTGCTATAGATACTTTATTTGACGAACAAAAAGCCAAAATTTTTAAAGAAAAATTAATTAATATTTACGGCGAAAATAAAAAAGTTCCTATTTTAGAACTTAAACAATCAAAAGACAGCGCTTTAAAAGAACTTGCCGCTTATATTTATGAAAAAGTTTTTTATCACTATACTTTAAAACAATGGGGTTTTAAGCCTGAAGAACTTGTCGGGGATGCTTTGGCCCGGGTGCCTGTTTATACAAGTTATTATGACGGTTATTTTACCGAAAAATATCAAGCCATACCCGCCCAAGGTTATACAAAAATATTTGAAAATCTTTTAAAGCACCAAAATATTGAAGTGCGTTTAAATACCGATTTTAAAGATTTAAAAAATGTAAAATATGAAAATTTGTTTTACAGCGGTGCTATAGATGAGTTTTTTGATTATAAACTTGGCCCTTTGCCTTACCGCAGTTTAAATTTTGAGTTTAAAACCTTAAATAAAGCACAATTTCAAAGTGCGGCGGTGGTTAATTATACCGGCAAAGAATCTTGGACCAGAATAACGGAATTTAAACATTTTTTGAGTAAAGAAAGCGCTAAAACTACTATTGCTTATGAATATCCCGCCGCCTTTGAAATCGGTAAAAACGAAAGATACTACCCCATACCCAAAACGGAAAATGAAGATTTATATAAAAAATACTTGGCCCTTGCCCAAAAAGAAAAGAATATTTATTTTATCGGCCGTCTTGGCGGTTATAAATATTATAGTATGCAAAGTGCCGTTTTGGCTATTTTTGAATTTGTAGAAAAATTAGGTTATAAATAGCAGGTATCGGCGAAATTTTATACAATATTAGAAATATGAAGGTTTATTCTTATTTAATATTTGCTTTTTTGACTCTTTTTGCAGCTCTTGCTTTTGGCGGTAGTGAGCCGTGGGGACTTTTGGTAT
>JAZKZM010000248.1:0-6750 GCA_045612685.1 Elusimicrobiaceae bacterium | reverse complement strand
GTTAAAATTGAGGAGTAATAGTATGAGTTTTATAGAGATAATCACGGTAAGCGGCAAAAAAGAGCTTATAAATATAAGAGCTATTGCGAGCGTTAGCGTTTGGGATCGTGGCTGCGGTATGCCACCAATAACACAAATAACGCTTGTTAACGGAAGTTACCCCAAGACCTACGAAAGCTACGAGGAGGTATTAAAGAAAATACAAGCGTGCGAGAGCGTTACAAGCGTAAGATATAATTAAAAAGATACGGCACGCAACATAATTTATAAAGTTTGTTGCGAGGGGTTGACTTTCATAAAAATTTGAGTATAATAATAATTGAGTTTGTTAGTATTGGCAGATGCTTACAAACGGTATTAAGTGAATACTAACAAACGATAGGCATTTACCGTGCGAGGCTGCCACCTCTAACGGTAAATGCTTTTTATTTACAACAAAGGGAGGGCTAAAAATGGCAGAAAATAAAAAATATTACTGGCTCAAGCTTAAAGAGGATTTTTTTAGGGATAAGCGTATAAAGAAACTGCGCCGTATAGCTGGCGGCGATACATATACGATCATTTACCTTAAAATGCAGCTTTTGAGCATTAAAAATAACGGTGTGCTTATTTACGAGGGTATAGAGGATAACCTTGCAGAAGAGTTGGCGCTTGAGCTTGACGAAGATATAGAAAATGTAAAGGTAACATTAGCCTTTTTGCAAGGTAACGGAATGATTGAAGAAACCGAGCCAGATAAATTTTTAATGACCGAAACTATAAAATGTATCGGTAGCGAAAGCGCCAGCGCCGAAAGGGTAAGAAAGTACCGAGCAAAGAAAGCACAAGGGTTGTTACAATGTAACACACAAGTAACAGACGGTAACACAGAGATAGAGAAAGATATAGATTTAGATATAGATACAGAAATAGAGAAAGAGAAAGATATAGAGATAGAGCCAGAGGCAGAGCAAGAAAAACCAAAAGGCAAAGCGAAACGCTTTACCAAGCCCACGCTCGCCGAGGTACAAGCCTATTGCACCGAAAGAAATAATAATGTTGATGCAGAGCATTTTTACGATTACTACGAGGCAAACGGCTGGAAAGTAGGTAAAAACTCTATGAAAGATTGGAAAGCAAGCGTAAGGACTTGGGAGCGAAACGGTTATAGTGAGCAGAAAACCGCACCGACACAAAAGCCGAGCGCTTATAGTAGCGGTAACCCGTTTCTTGATATGCTAAACGATTAAAAAAGGGGTAAGAGAAATGACACAAAAAGAGGCTACACAGATCTTAGCGATCTTAAAGGCGGCATACCCTAACAGTTATAAAGGTATGACTAAAGAGGAGGCAATAGGTACGGTTAATGTATGGGCAACGCAGTTTATAGATATGCCCGTAAGCGTGGTAATGCTTGCAGTTAATAAGCTGATAAGCACTAACACTTTCCCACCGTCCATAAACGAGGTTAAGGAAAGAATACGAGGGCTTTACTTTGAGGCCTGGGGAATGTTAAAGAGGCATAGCCAAGCTATTGAGGGCTTTGTAGATCGCAACGGAGTGCGCAAAACCATAGAGGCCGATATACTACCGCCAGAAACGGTGCAAGTGCTTGAGGAGATCATAAGAGCAACAGAGCCGATGCGTACAATGCAAAGGTTAGAGCCGAGCTTAACCGATCTGCTTAAGGGATATGAGCAAAACTATTTACCAAGCGGCCAAAAGCAAATAAACGGCTAACCAGAGAGCTACACAACGCAACATATTTTTGAAAAAGTTAACGCAAAAATGCTATAATAAAGGGGAGCAATACAATGAGTAAAAGCGAGTTGGTTTTAGTGAGAATGTTAGCGGAAAAGATCGGCATTAAAACGGTGGGAGAGTTAGAGGAGTTTAAGCGCAGATCTGGCGCAACCTCTAACGAGTTACTAATAAAACGGCTTGCTTTATATGTGGCTTGCGATATGACATTAGCGGAGGTGATAGATTATAAATAGCTTTACCATAAAAACAAAGTTACCGAGCCTTAACGAGTATACAAGGGCTTGCCGTAGCAATGCTTACGAGGGCGCAAAGTTTAAGGCAGATATAGAGGAGGTAATAGGCTGGGGCATACGGCGAGGCCTTACCTCCAAGACCTTGCGCAAGGTAAACGGCGCAGTTAAAGTGCGGTTTGAATGGCACGAAAGCACCAAGAAACGAGATGCCGATAATATAGTATTTGCAAAGAAATTTATATTAGATGCGCTTGTAAGTATGCGAGTATTGCCAAACGATAGCCGCAGATATGTAAAAGGCTTTACCGATGATGTTATAGACGATAAAGCCGATTTTGTAATAGTGGAGCTTATAGAATTATAGAGAGGTAGGATAATGTTAGAAATAAATAAAATTTATAATATGGATTGTTTAGACGGTATGCGCCTTATGCTGGAGCAAGGAATAAAAGCCGATTGGGTTATTACCGATCCGCCGTATGGAATAAACATAGATAAAAAATTTTATATTTCTGGCGGCACAAAATATGGTGTAGCAGCAGCCCCAAAAACAATATATACGCAAAAAAATTGGGATGAATGCCGTCCACAAAAAGAGTATTTTGATTTAATGCGTGAAATATCAAAAGATCAAGTAATTTTTGGCGGTAATTATTTTGCAGATATGCTCCCACCAACAAGCTGCTATATTGTATGGGATAAACAAAATGACGGTAAAAGCTTTGCAAATTGTGAGCTTGCGTGGTGTTCGCAGCAAACTGCCGTTAGAATTGTTCGGTATTTGTGGGATGGTATGTTGCAAGGGAATATGAGAAACAAAGAGGAACGCATCCACCCTACACAAAAACCATTACCCGTTATTGAGTGGATCATATCAAAGTATACGCAAGAGGGCGATCTAATACTTGATCCGTTTATGGGTAGCGGTACAACCGCAATAGCTTGCCATAAGTTACAAAGAAATTATATAGGCTTTGAGCTTGATAAAGAATATTTTGAGCTTGCAAGCAAACGCATAGAGCGAGAAACGGCGCAAATTTCTTTGTTTGATATAATATAAATGTGCCATAAAGCAACTAATGTGTTTATTGTGTTGCGAAAGGTGGTATAATTAAATAAACAAATAAAGCCTCTTTAAAGCAAAGGGGCTTTTTACTTTAGAGAGGGTTGGTTAATGTGTTTTCAAAAATGACCGAGAGGGAAAAATGCGAGCTTGAGGAGTACAGAGGCACGGGGTTAACACCGAGGCAGATAAGAGCAATAAAAAAAGAGGCGGCAGCTTTGCGAGAGTATATAGAGTATTTAGAAAGCCTTAATATGTGATTGATTGAGCATAAGGCTCTACAAGCGAATTATCTTTTATTTTACGGGTAGTTGGTAACTAATTTGATTATAGCCGTAAAAAAGTTACGCTGCCGTAAAAGTTTTACGGATAGTAAACCGAATAGTAAACCGAATAGTAAACCAAAATTGAGAGGGAGGCTATACAATGCGAATTGTTATTAACGCTGGGCATACCAAGATAGGAACGGGGCGAGGTGCAAACGGCTATTTGAACGAAAGCACCGAAACACGCAAAATAGCTTATGAGCTTATGAAACTATTAGCCGATAGCAAGCACGAGGTAATACCAGCCGTTTACGATAAATCGGCAAACAATTTAAAAGAGGCGGTAACTCTGGCAAACAACAAGGCCGCCGATTTATTTGTAAGTATTCACTTAAACGCTGGCGGCGGCTCTGGGTGCGAGGCATACACTTGGAAAGGTGAGCAAGTAGCCCAGGCGGTAAAGGCTTGCAGCTATCTTAAAAAGCTCGGCTTTAAAAACCGAGGAGTAAAAGACGGTAGCAGCTTATATGTGATAAAACACACGAAAGCGCCAGCGATCTTAATAGAGGTTTGTTTTGTAGATAATAAGGCCGATGCCGATTTATATAAGGCGGTAGGTTATAGCAACATAGCAAAGGCGATTTATAGCGCCATTGTATAGGCGCTTTTTGATAAAATAAAATTTTTGTAATATATTGACAATTTAAAATTATAGGAGTATAATATTATTGCAAAATAGTAAAAAGGTGGTTAATATGGCAAAACGAGGTGCTAAAAGTAAATACGATACCCTTGTTAAACCACACTTAAAAGAGATTAACGAGAAAGTGAGGCAAGGGGTAACCGAGGCGGCAATAGCAAAAGCTCTGGGTATATCCGTTGCCTCTTTGAATAATTACCGCAACAAATACCCAGAGTTTGCAGAGGCCCTAAGCAAGAACAAGGGCGCAGATGTATTGCAAGATCTGTTAAACGCTGGAGTAGAGGCGGCCAAAGGCTGCTATAAGGAAAACGAGCAGAGCATATATACGATAGACGAAGAGGGCAACCCCGTACTTGAAAAGGTAATAGTTAATAAGGTATGGCAGCCGCCTAACCCGTCTTTAAATAAATTTTATGTGCAAAACTACGGAAGAGAGCAAGGCTTTAGCAACGATCCTACGAGCCTGGAGCTAAAGCGGCTTAAACAAGAGTTTGACCAAAAGCTAGAAGAAAAAAAGAACTGGTTTTTATTTACCGATAAAAAATAATTTTAGAATTATTAGAGGTTTATAGGAGTATAGACAAATGACCGTAACACTTGACAAAAGCCACGAGCTAAAAGGCAACGGCTATCTTTTAGGGGTAGGCGGCGAGAATGAGAGCGAGCAGCTTATTATAAATATTGCCTATGATGTGTTGCTTGACAAATGGGCATACATAGAGTTTGAGCAGATCGGCGCAAAGCATACAACCGAGAGGCTCACAATAGCAAACGGGCAGATAGTGTATAGCATACCTAACGGCTTGCTTGTAGCTGGGCATACCTCGGTGCAAGTGGTGTTTAGAGATGCAAGCGGCTTTGTTTGGAAAAGCTTTAAAAGGCAGTTTTTAGTTAGCGATGAAATAAACGCTACCGATAATTACCCACAGAGCTACCCAGACTTTATCACCGAGGCGCAGAGGCTTTTAGACGAGATCACCGTAGAAAGCGACAAGGTAGACGAGGTATTAGCTACCGAGGAGGCAAGAGTAGCGGCAGAGGCAAAGAGAGCCGAAAGTGAGGCTACACGAATAGAAAACGAAACCGAGAGGGAAACAACCGAGGCAGAGCGCAAGGCCGCAGAAACGGCAAGAATAACCGCCGAGAACGAAAGACAGATTAACGAGGCTGGGCGAGTAGCAGCAGAAACCGCAAGGCGCACCGAGTTTAGCGGTTGGGCAAATAGTTTGGGCAACCTTAACACCTACGATAAAAGGCTTATAAATCTTGAAGAGGCTGGAGTAGGCACGCTCTTTGATTATGTAACAGACGATACCGAGGCATTTATTAAGTCCGTACCAGCAAAGGCATTGCCGTATGCAAGGCTTAATAGCGTTGGTGTGGTAACAAGCATTAAGAGTGTTGGTAAAAACTTAATTGATATAGCGCAAGGTTTTATAGGTAGTGTTTTTATAATTGCCGAAAATGGCGAATGTGTTTTGACAAAAGCCAGCGAAACTAATAGGCTATCAGCAAAAATACCCTTGTATATCCAGCAAGGGAAAGCGTTTGTGGTTTCTTTTGAAATGATAGAAAACACTATGGTTGTTGATGGATTTAGCGGTATTAAAGCCGAGGTATTCTTTATTGATGGCACTACAAAAACATATATATTGGAAAACGGCAGAAAGATAACTTGCGATAAAGCAACAAGTGCAATAAGGTTGTGCGCTGATAAGAGCGAGGCGGTAGGTGCATATACAAAATTCAAACACTTGCAAATTGAATATGGCACAACCGCAACGGCTTACGAGCCTTATAGAGCAACTACCTACACTATGCCATTAACCGATAACTATATAAAGGTAGAGCCTAACGGCACGGTAGTATTTGAGAACGATGCAGCCGCAGCCGTACCGAGTGAGATTATATACGCAGTAAAGAGATAGGAGGTAAAGTATGAGCACACCGAAATTTTATGTGCTTTGCGATCAAAATTGCAAGTATGAGGGTATGAGCAAAGAGCAGATACTTGCGGCGATTGTGCAAGCCGTAGAGGGCGGCACAATAGGCGAGGTAGATACGGGCTTTATCACAACAATAAAGACGATCACGGGCACACCTTTACAGTTTTTCGTAGGCACACAAGCCGAGTACGATGCGCTTACCGCCGAGCAGAGAAAAAACCTTTTTGCGATCATAACCAACGATGCAACCAAAGAGGGCATATATGAGGCAATCAAGGAGTATAACGAAAATGTTGTATCGCTTGAAAACTGGCGAGATGCTATAACAAACGGATCGGCAAAGGCAGCCGAGGCAAAGCACGCAACAAATGCCGATATAGCTATACTTGCAGACGGCCTCACCCGTAAAAATTGCGTATGCTTGTTAGAAATAACCTCCTCGTTTATCGGGGTAGATAACTATACGCACCCTATAAAGATCTACGCAACGATTATCTTTAATTCGGCAGCACCTACCGTATATATCACCTTTGACGATTTTAAAGAGTATTTTATTAACAATGTGCAAAGCAAATGGCCCGTAATGGCTACGGGAGAGTTTAGCGAGCATAAGGTAGTAGCACTTGTGCATAACGGTACTGATCTATTTGTAAGATATGCAACAAATGCGACAAAGCCCACAGATTATAGGTTAGGCTCGGTAGAAACATACTACGCAAAATTTTTCAATATTACATAAGGGAGGGGCGCTAATATGGCATATATAAACGGCAACGAGGTTTTATTTTCGGCTAAC
>JAZKZM010000247.1:0-3846 GCA_045612685.1 Elusimicrobiaceae bacterium | reverse complement strand
AATTAAGACTACTACAAGTAATTCAATTAAAGTAAAACCTTTTTTCATACAATTTTCTCCTATTTCTTTGATAATTCAATTTTATTTTTTTTTTTTGAAATGCAAGTCAAATTTTCATACGGTAAATATTCTTTTTTTTCTTCTGAAAAAAGTAATTGGTTTTTTATAAATGAAATAGGACGAGATTCCCGACAAAGACCTTTGGGAATGACGAAGGAAAGAAATGAAAAATGGCAGAGGATAAGCGGATGAAATTCCAGTTTGCCCGTGCGGCAAGCAGATGCCCGTGCGGCGAGCAGATGCCCGTGCGGCGAGCACTCGGGAATGACAAATTTTTACTAGAGATTTATTATATCACAAACGGGGCAATAAAGTTGATAAAATAGCCCATTATAACAATTCCAAGAAATACTAGCCCAAAGAAGCTAAGCAATAATTTTAATTTCATTGCGCCGCGCAAAATTACGGCTTCGGGCAAGCTCATTGCTGATACTGACATCAAAAACGCAAGCACCGTGCCAAGCGCAACAGGTTTGCCAAAGAAAATTAAAGCAATAGGCACCACGCCTGCGCAACTGCCGTAAACCGGCGCACCGACGAGGGCTGCTAAAGGCACGCTGAAAATTCCGCCTGCATTAACAATTTTTGTTATATATTCATCAGGCACATAGCCGTGTATAATTGCGCCCACAGCCACGCCAACAAGTATCCACACCCACAAGCGTTTAACAATAGTTTTACCTTCTGAAATACCAAAATTTATACGGCTTTTAAAAGTTTTGAAAGTTTGAAAATCCGGCTCGGTTTCTAAAAAGGCAGGCTCTAAATATTTTTCCATACCCATTTTTTCAAGCGCCCAGCCAACACTCATACCGAGGAAAATGCCGCCAAGAACATAAATAATCACTATCGGCAGGCCATAATAATTTGGCATCAAAACAACCAGATATTCATTAACCAAAGGCGATACTGCAAGAAAGCACATTGCAGACGCAAAAGGCACGCGCATTTTAATAAGACTTAAAAATATAGGTATAGACGAGCACGAACAAAAAGGCGTAAAGATAGCAAAAAGGGCAGCTGCAAAACTGCTTAAAAATTTGTGCTTTCCGCCAAGATATTTTTGTATATTTTCTTTTGAAACATAAGTTCTTAAAACACCTATTGCGCTGATAGCAATAAATAAAATAAGCAAGATTTTAACACTATCTGCAAGAAAAAATAAAATAGTTGTGCCAAGGCGGCTTGATGTATCCACGCCGATAGAACTTAAAAGAAAATTAAAAAAAGCAGAAAACATTTTTTATCCCTTTATTTATTTTCTTTTTCTTCTTTATCTTTTTTAGAACAATTGCATTTGCCGCAGCAACAGGGCTTTTTTTCGGCAGATTTTTTTAAGAAATTATCAAGTTTTTCAAGCAATTTTTCAAACATAAATTCCCCCTTTAATTATTATATTTAAAATCAAATTCTTCGTCGCTCATTAAAAGATAAAGCACCCCTTCAATAATACTTATTATTGTTGGAAGTGTGGTCCAGGAAAATACAATATAAATTATCCCCCAGCCCCATTTGCCAAGGTAAAATTTGTGTATGCCAAATGTGCCAAGGCCGAAGGCAATAATAGCAGCGGCAATTCTATCTTTAATTCTTTTTAAGTTGCCGTCTTGGTCAATATAATGTTGCAACATAACTTCCCCCTTATATATAAAATTATGGGCCTATACCCCGGATTCTGTTGCTTTAGCAAGCTAAAGCCGGAAACCATTTGTCTAAGCGGCCTACTTTACCTTAACGCAGGGGCCCTGCATCGGCGTCTTTGGCCTTGCTCCAAGCGGGGTTTGCCTTGCCATAAAGATTGCTCTTTATGCGGTGGTCTCTTAAACCGCCATTTCACCCTTACCTGTCAAAGACAGGCGGTATTTTTTCTGTTGCACTTTCCGTCGGCTAGGGTAATATGGCCCTAACCTCCCGCGTTTTCACGCGGCGCTTTTGCCCTAGGAGTCCGGAAGTTCCTCCCCCATACAAAGTATGGAAGCGGTTTCCCGGCCCATAATTATATTTTATCAAATAATTCTAACTGAACGGGCTTTTTTGCGGCAGGTTTTGCTTCTTTTTTCTTTGGTGTCGTTTTGGTAAAAATAGGGTCTTTTTTGGCCTGTTTAGCTTCTTTTTTAGGGGTTATTTTTTTAACAACTTTTTTAAGAACTGCCGGTTGCAGTTTTTTGGGTTCTTCGGGTTCCTTTTTTTGTTCTGTTTTAACTTGCTTTGGCGCAGGTGTCGGAGCAGCTTCCGGCACGGAAGAAAGAGGTCTTATTTCTTCTTTTACTTCTAAAACAGGGGCTGCAACTTTGCCTAAGACTCTATCCATAATGATATTGCAAATTGCGTCTGCTTCTTTATTTTGTTCGCGCGGAACGTGGGTAATAGTGATTTGTTTAAAATTGGCGGCAAGTTTTTTTATTTCGCCCATTAAAATTTGAAGTTCTGGGTTTTTTATTTTATACTGGCCAAGATACTGGCGCACCATTAATTGGGAATCTGCTTTAATATTTAAGGAACATTTACCAAAATCACTTGCGGCCTTAAGTGCCATTTTTAAGGCGGTAAATTCCGCCTGATTATTAGTGCACTCTTTAAAAAATAAACCCTCTTTTACAAGAGTGTTGCCATTTTTATCTTTTATAACCCAGCCGCTTGCGCCAGGGCCGGGGTTTCCGCGGCTTCCGCCGTCAACATTGATAAATAGTTCCATAATAAAATCCTACAAAAAAATTAACGGGCGGTTTGCACACATTAAACCGCCCGTATTTTACTGCTAGTTTAAATTACACCTTGGGCAATCATAGCGTCGGCAACTTTCTTGAAGCCGGCAATGTTTGCACCGAGCAAGTAATCGTCTTTCTTGCCATATCTGGTTGCGGCATCAACGCAAGATTTATGAATATTAATCATAATTCTGTGTAATTGATTTTCCACTTCTTCTTTGGACCAGGAAAGGCGGATAGAGTTTTGTGTCATCTCTAAGCCGGAAACGGCAACGCCGCCCGCATTGGCTGCTTTGCCCGGAGCATATAAAACGCCTGATTTTTGGAAGAGTTCAACAGCTTCCGGCGTGCAAGGCATATTTGCGCCTTCGCAAACAAGTTTAACGCCGTTTTTAACGAGAGTTTGCGCATCTTCAAGTTTAAGTTCGTTTTCGCAAGCTGTGGGGAAGGCCGCAAAGCAAGGTATAAACCAAGATTTTTTGCCTTCGTGGAACTCTGCTTTAGTATATTTTTTGACATATTCTTTAAGGCTTGCTCTCTTGACGAAAACCAAATCCTTAAGGAAAGCGATTTTTTCAGCATCAAGGCCGTCTTTATCATAAACTGCGCCGTCATAATCATTAAAGCCGACGACTTTGCCGCCAAGCTGCATAATTTTTTCAGCGGTGTGTATACCGACATTACCCGCACCGGAAATAATGCAGTTTTTGCCTTTAACGCTTTCATTAATGCGTTTAAGCATTTCTTCGGCAAAGTAAACAACGCCATATCCTGTGGCTTCCGGTCTGATAAGACTGCCGCCGAAGCTGGGGCCTTTACCTGTAAACACGCCGACAAATTGGTTTGTAATCTTTTTATATTGGCCAAACATAAAGCCGACTTCTCTTGCACCCACGCCAAGGTCGCCTGCGGGCACATCGGTAAATTGGCCGATATGGCGGTAAAGTTCATTTATGAAAGATTGGCAAAAGCGCATAACTTCCATTTCACTTTTACCTCTATAGTCAAAATCGGAACCGCCCTTTCCGCCGCCCATAGGAAGGCCGGTTAAGCTGTTTTTGAAAGTTTGTTCAAAACC
>JAZKZM010000246.1:0-6018 GCA_045612685.1 Elusimicrobiaceae bacterium | reverse complement strand
CATAATTATCAATATCTTGCTGGTAAAATTGTTTTAACAAAAGCACGGCTTGTGTTCTTTCATAAGCAAGTTTCTTTTCCAAAAGTTCTTGGCGTTGCACAGGGTCGCTTAAATCGTAGGTTTTGGAATTAAAGACATTATTTGCTGTTTGTTGCGTAGCAGTTTGAACTTTTACTCCTTGTGCCTGCAGGGCTTTTTGCTGGGCTTCTAAAGATTCTCTTGTTTGTAAAGTGCCGATAACAGTTTTTTGATTTTGCAAAACGGCTCTTTCTTCTAGTATTGTTGTATTTGTTTTTTCTACAAATTTTTCACCAGGTGTTCTGCCGGTATCAATGCCGGAAAGTTCTTTTAATTCATCAATTGCCTGTTGGTGTTCGGTCATAGCACCTTCTTGGTCTTTATAAAGGTAAGTGCCTTTGTGCCCGTCGCCTTCTTGGGAAAAATCGTATGGTTTCAAATCACCAAGGTCAATTTTTAACATATTTTTCTCATCTGTAAGGGCGGAATATTCAAGTGTAATTAAACCATCAGAGCGCAAAACTGAACTTGGCTTTACGGAAGCATGTATCGTATTAAGCAAATTAGAATATCTGATATTAAAAGTTAAGTCGTCCACATTATATTTATTTGCTTGCCCTGTTTGTGCAAGTTCTTTAGCAAAAGATGAGTTTAAATGTAAATTGATTTGTTTTGTTTCACTATACCAGCAACATTTTGTCATACAGGCTTTATCTGTATCAAAGCGCTGGGTTGCTTCTTCTGGGTTAAAGCGGACATCAAGACGATAGCAAACATCAATAGTTTTGCCTTCAAGGTCTTGCTTGGAAGATTCTATAGTTATCCATTGTTTTGTAGAATTTCCGTCAAACGAACTCATCCCCGCGCAAGCGCACAGGGGTAAAATAAACGCCATTAAGGTATAAATTCTTTTCATAATTTGATTATAGCAAAAAAATAATACAAAATATCGTTGTTATAATGTAAAATATAAATATAGATAACGGAGGTCTTATGAAATATATTTTAGTTATACTTGCAACTTTATTTGTTTTGGGGTGCTATTCTGCTCAAACTCAAAATGGCAGCAAAGCCACCGGCAACAGCAACAGCTCTTCCAAATCTGGTAAGGTCGTTTATGATGAAGAATTTGATTTGCTCGTCGCACCGGAATATGATTATGAAAGCGATGTTCCTTATGCCGAACAAATTAAAACAACTACAACAACAACGACAACATTAACAACAAGTTCTTCTGAAACTAAAACAACAAAACCGGCAAAACATCCTGTTTCAGCAAACTAGAGTATAAGTTGTTATGAACGAAATTTCGCTTGAGCAAGAAGCCAAAAGACTTCATAAAGTTTTGGGGCAGATTACTCGTCCTGACGGTGCAAAATATTCTTTAGATTATTGCCGTCAAATTGCCCCGCTTACAAGTCAAATAAACACGCTTAAAAAGCAAAAAAATGCTTTAATCTTAACCCATTATTATTGCACGCCCGAAATTATTTTTGGCGTTAGTGATGAGGTTGGCGATTCTTATGGCTTAAGCAAAAAAGCCGCTCAGGCAAGAGAGGATATTCTTATTTTTTGCGGCGTAAGTTTTATGGCGCAAACAGCCAAACTTGTTAATCCTACAAAAAAAGTTTTTCTTCCGCCGACTTATGCGGGTTGCTCTCTTGCCCAAAGTATCACGGCAGAAGAAGTCAAAGATTTAAGAAAACAATATCCCAAAGCGCAGTTTATTTGTTATATAAACAGCACGGCCGAAGTTAAAGCCTTGTGTGATGTTTGCGTGACCTCTGCCAATGTTTTTGATATTGTGGCAAAAAGTTCTTTTGAGCAAATTGTCTTTTTGCCCGATATTTTTATGGCGCAAAATATTGATGCTTTTTTACAGGCAAAGGGAATAAGTAAACAAATTATTGCTGCCGGCGGCACTTGCTGCGTGCACGATAAATACACACTTAAAGATATTGAAGTTATTAAACAAAAATATCCGCAAGCAAAAATTATTTGCCACCCAGAGTGTAGAAAAGAAGTTTGTAAAATTGCTGATTTTTGCGGCAGCACAAGCGCAATGCTAAAATATGTAAAGGAAACTCCGGCAGATATTTTTGCTGTCTTAAGCGAGCGCGGTATAATTGCCGTTTTAGAGCAGCAAAACCCTACAAAAACTTTCCTTCCCACAGGCAGAACCTGCGCCCAAATGAAATTAAATAAACTTGAAGATATTTTGGAAATTTTAAAAGATAATACTGATATTCCGGAAGTAAAAGTAGATGAACAAGTTGCAACTTCCGCTTTAAAATCAATTAATGCAATGTTTAAAGGAGCAAGCAAATGATAGATAAAATTATAGCCCTTGCCATTGAAGAAGATATGGGACTAGGCGATATAACTTCCGACAATATTTTTACAGATAAAGATAAAAGCACCGCTTATTTTATTGCAAAAGAAGATATGATAGTTTGCGGCACGCTTGTTGCAAAAGATGTTTTTGAATATGTTGATAGTAAAATTGATTTTAAAATTTTAAAAGCCGATGGCGCGCTTGTTAAAAAAGGCCAAGTTATCGCGCAGGTAAAAGGCAAAACTTTAAGCATTTTAAAAGCCGAACGCCCTGCCTTAAACTTTATGCAAAGGATGAGTGCGATTTCAAGTAAAGCTTTTGAGTTAAATAAAATTGCAAAAAAATACGGCGTTATGCTTGTTGATACGCGCAAAAGTTTGCCCGGTTTTCGCAAATTTGATAAATATGCCGTTAGAGTCGGCGGTGCCAAAAATCATCGCATGAGTTTATCTGACGGAGTTTTGATTAAAGATAATCATATAGCAGCTTGCGGCGGTATAAAACAAGCGGTTGCAAAAATTCGCAAGGCAATCGGCCACACGCCAAAAATTGAAGTGGAAGTAAAAAATTTAAAAGAAGTTAAAGAGGCCCTTGGGGCTAAGGCCGATATTATTATGCTTGATAATATGACCCCGGCCGAAATAAAAAAGATGTTAAAAGTTATAAACAAACAAGCCATTGTTGAGGCCTCCGGCGGTATTAATCAAAATAATCTTGAAGAATATTGTAAGACGGGCGTTGATGTAATTTCTATGGGTGCTTTAACCCATAGTGTCGGCGCAAAAGATATTAGTTTGCTTATTAAATAAGGAATAAATTATGAAAAAATTTTTATTTATTTTTTGCCTTTTTATTTTTGTTTTAACACCGCTTTTTGCCGCGGATAATATGCATATTTCCGTTAGAGATGACGGAGAAATTATTAGCGGTTTTAAAGTGTCAAATTCTTCGCAGGAAATAAAAATAAATGTTCTTTATCCCGCAGATTTTAAAACTATAGATAGAGCGCCCTTGGTGCTTATTTTTGATACAAAAGAATATAGAATAGAAAATTTAAAGCAAATGTTTTACGGCGATAAAACCGCAAATCCCCAAGCCCTGATTGCAGCTTTTAACTTTAAAGATACAAATTTAACCCAAGAAAATTTTGATGCTTTTTTAGAAGAAGTTTTTGCCTTTTTTGAATTAAATTATAAAGGGGAAAATGAGCCTTCAAAAAAGATAATACTTGCCAAAAATAATTTTGCTTTGCTTGCTTTAAATTCTTTAAATAAAGAAGCAAATTATTTTTCAAATTTGGGTATTATTTTGGATAATACAACTGCTTTACCTGTATTAAATGAATCTTATAAAAAGCAACCGCGCCTTGTTGCGCTTTCGCAAAAAGCAAATATAATAAGTTTACAAAATATATTTATTGCTGCCGGTTTAGAACCTATGGTAAATTTCTTTTTTCAAATAAACGATAAAGCCGCTTTTGAACAATTTGATTTAAGATATTTTTTAGATGTTTTGCCTGAAATTAAAAAAATAAAACCTGTTTTGCCAAAAGAAATTTCAAACGAAATTCCTTTTTATTTACAAGTTTTAACAAATTACGGCATGCTTGATTTTATGCCAACGCAAATTAAATTTGCGCCGCCCGTTTTGGCTTATGATGAAGACTCTGCCCATTTAAAAGTATTACTGCCGGAAGCCAAAAAAGTCAAAATAAGCGGCATTTTTGCGGGCAAAAAATGGGCCCAAAAGGTAAAAATATCAAAATAATTCAAAAATGTGGATAACTTTTTGAAAATTGGCTCAAGAATACAAAAAATTTCCGTTTTTTTAATTTTTCAATAGGACTTATCCACAAAATTTTTAACAAAATATAGTTAGGCGCTTTTATTTTTTATTATATAAAGTAATTAGTTTAATTTCAGTCGGTAAAATGTGGCTTTTTATGGCTTATTTATAATGCGGTTATAAAAACTTATAAAATAAGTTATCCACATAAAATATGGGTTATCCACAGCGGTTTTTGATGTTAATTGTCAATAGGTCCAAATTTTTTAAAAACTTGTGGATTTTGGCAAAAAGGGGCCAAAAAACCGCAAAAATGTGGATAACTTGACAAAAAAGTTTTGCTATATTTGCTAGTTTTTGTATAATAAAAATATCGGAGGTTTTTTATGAAGATTTCAATTTTTTCAGTTTTGGTTTTAAGTGTTTTATGTGTCGGCTGTATTAATTCCGGCACTAGAGAAAGAAATGTCAATGATAGATTTACTTTAAGTGCAATCTGCCCTGAGCGCGCAGATGAAGACCGCTTGCGCAAGCAAAGTGTGGAAGAAATTATTAAATCCCGCAAAATCCCCAGCGTTGATTTTGAATTTGACGGCATTGTTCTTTTACCTAGCGGCTATGAAGTTTTAGATAAAGTGGCCCAAATAATGACAACAGACAGAAGATATAAATTAATTATTGAAGGCCACACCGACGAAGTCGGCAGTGATGAATATAATGATTGGCTTTCAAGCGCGCGCGCAAATGCAATTAAAAGTTATCTTGTAAGCCGTGATGTTTACGCCGATTCTATTAAAACCTATGGCTATGGCAAACACCATCCTTTAGTTAAGTCCGATAGCCCTGAGGCCAGAGCGTGTAATAGACGCGTTAAATTTGTTCTTACGACTAGGCCCTGGGAAATGGTCTTCTAATCTTTCTTTGCTTCGGCTTTTGCGTTTATAGTGCGTTGCAAGCTCAGTCGGATACTTCGGCCTGCCGGCCTTTGCAGTATACTCTTCCTCGCTTGCGCCTTCTCTAAACGCAAAATCCTTGCAAAGCATTTGCTCTGCTCGGCATTAAATTTCCACAAAAATCCTCGCAAAGCATTTGCTCTGCTCGGCATTAAATTCCCACAAAAATCCTTGCAAAGTATTTGTTCTGCTTGTCTTAAAGAAAATAAAAAATAGGTCGGTGCAGTTTTACTGCACCTAAAAAATCCTTGCAAAAAATTTGCGCCTATAGTTCAATGGATAGAGCGTCGGCCTCCGAAGCTGGAGATGTCGGTTCAACTCCGACTAGGCGCATTTTAGTAGTTTTTTATATAAAATATTCGTTTATTTATTAATAAAACCAATAAGAATATGCTCCTAATGTAGGAGAATCTTTTCCGGTATCTGCTTTACATATTTGATTGCCTATTGTTGATAAATCTTTTTCTGCTGAACAAATTTTTATTCCTGGATAATTTTTGTCAAAAGTATAATATACTTCGTAAGCAAGACGGATATTGGGATCTTTTTCATAGGAACATACAACAGCATCTTCTGCTTGAGATATCATACAGGAAAAACCATTTGTATTTACTACATAGCCATTTGTTTCTATTTCACCGGGTATTACAATATCTAAATCTTTTAGGAGTCTTGCATAGTTATTGTTAGCTAAATAATATCTTTCTTGTGAGCTAGCAATATTTTCTGCTAATAATTTTGCTTGCACAAAACGGCTCTTTAGAACTGCTTTTTGATATTGTGGCACAGCAATAGCGGCAAGTATGCCGATAATAAGAACTACAACTAACAATTCAATAAGTGTAAATACTTTATTTGATTTCATTTTTATTTTCTCCGAATTTTTATTTCCCGCCCATTCCACTCCCTTCTTAAAAATAAGAGGGG
>JAZKZM010000245.1:0-3133 GCA_045612685.1 Elusimicrobiaceae bacterium | reverse complement strand
GGCCTCCGACTTTTTAAAATTTTTGGGTGTTGAAACTTTGCTTTTATCAGCCGCAGTAGGTTCTTTAGACAGAAAACTCCCCCCCGGCAGCATGGTGATTTTAAAAGACCATATCAACTTTATGGGAACAAACCCCTTAATCGGTAATTGGGACCCGGCATTCGGCCCAATGTTTAAAGATATGACCCAAGCCTACGACGAAAAATTACAAAACATCTTAGTTAAAATTGCCAAAAAGCACAAAATCAAACATAAAAAAGGTGTTTATTTTGCCGTTAGCGGTCCTTGTTTTGAAACACCTGCAGAAATTAGAGCATATAGAACACTTGGCGCTGATGTGGTGGGGATGTCCGTCGTGCCGGAAACTATTGTGGCTAGACAACTTGATTTAAAAGTGGCCGGTGTTGCCCTTGTTAGTAATCTAGCAAGCGGAATGTCCGGCGTGGCGCTTTCCCACAAAGAAACTTTGGATGTAATGAAAAAATCTGAAGCAAAATTCGGCAAACTTTTAAGAGATTTTATTTGCGCCCTAAAAAAATAAAAAATGAAAGATAAAGTAAAAACCCTTGGAAAAGAAACTTTAATTTACGGCACATCTACTATTGTCGCGCGCCTGTTAAATTTCTTTTTAGTTCCCCTTTATACCTATTTTCTTGCTCCGCAAGATTACGGTATAGTTGCGGCGGTTTTTGCTTTTATGGCGTTAACAAATATCATTTACCAATATGGTATGGACCAAGCATACTTGCGCTTTGCTAAAGAAAATAAAACAAAAGAACTTTTTGCCACACCTTTGATAGCGGTTTTTACAAGCGGTGTTTTAATTTCTTTTGTTTTATGGCTTTCAAGCGCAAGTATCGCAGATTTTTTAGGTATCGGCGCAAAGCATAGTTATTTAATAAAACTTGCCTGTTTTGTTATGGCGCTTGACGCTTTAAATATTGTGCCTTTTGCAAAACTTCGCTTTGACCACAAGGCCTGGCACTTTATGTTGATAAGGACGGCGTCTATCGTCGTAAATGTTATCGGCAATATTTTAGTTTTGGCTTATTTTAAATGCGGCGTTAAAGGCATTTTTATAGCAGGTATTTTTGCCTCACTAACCTCGCTTATACTTTTGGAGCCAATGACTATTAAAAACTTTGTTTGCCGCTTTGATAAAAAAATATTTAAAGAAATGTTTGCTTTTTCCTGGCCTTTTATTCCGGCGGGTATGGCAAGCATTTTGGTTAATGTTATTGATAAGCCGATACTAATACACCTTGTCGGTTTAAAAGATGTGGGTATTTATCAGGCAAATTTTAAAATCGGCGTTTTTATGATGCTTGTTGTTTCTATGTTTGACCAAGCGTGGCGCCCTTTCTTTATTCAATATTCTTCTGAAAAAGATGCAAAAGAACTTTTTGCGCAAATTTTAACTTACTTTACGGCAATAACAACTTGGGTATTTTTGGGTTTAACTTTCTTAATGCCTGTTATCATAAAAACGCCGATATTTAATCATTATTTAATTGCGCCTGCTTATTGGGAAGGTATCAAAATTATACCGCTTGTTTTAGGCGGATATCTTTTCTACGGCTTTTATATTAACTTTATGATTGCGCCTGTTTTAACAAAGAAAACGCGCGTTTTAATGTGGATTACTTTGCTTGGCGCAGTCAGCAGTATTTTGACAAATTTAACGCTTGTTCCTTTGGTGGGTATTATCGGCGCGGGATGGGCGATTTTGGTTAGTTATATTGTTATGGCAAGTTGTTTATTTTACTTCTTACAAAAAAATTATCCTATTAATTATGAATATAAAAAACTCGGTTTTATCGGTGCGGTTGTAATTGTTTTTCTTATCTTAAATAATCTTTTAAACAATACTTTAGCTTGGCAAATTATTTTACTTATAATTTACCCGCTTATCATCAGTTTAGTGTTAGATAAAAATAATTTCCTCAAGATAAAAAAACTTCTTCTTTTAAGAAGAAAACGCTAATAAGAATTATTTTTAAAATAGGCTATTTTGGCTTTAGTATCTTCAATATAATTATCAAGCAGTTTTTGTGTTGAGCCGTCAAACAAACCGGAGTGGTTTTGTTTTAATTTTTTAAGTCCTTCAAGTTGCACGGAGTAGGCCGCAACTTCCTGCTCGCCATAACTTTGAGAGGCAAGGGAAGGGTTTTTTATAACTTCAAAAGAGTGTCCGTAAACCTCGTGAATAAAATTGATAATTGTTTCAAGCAAAAACTCATCTTTGGAAATTTTTTTATAAGAATCGGGGTTGTAAGGCGAATCATCAATAAAAACAAACATTCTAAAAGTGTCCGCACTTTGCGGATAAGAGGCAATGGCGCGAACAGCACTATCATTTGCGCCAATCATATCTAAAACATAGGGCTCTGTTTGGCTTTTACGCAAAACATAGACGGAAAAATTTTTAACTTTTGGGTAAGAACTTTTTTTAATATCCATTAAATTACGCCCACCGGGTGCAGAAACTTGGGAAGCATATTTTATTGCTTTTTTAATTAAATCAATTTCCGTTGAAGAACTTGCGCTTGAGGGATTAAAAATAAACAAACGCACAAGACCGCCGGAACTTTCCTCAATATAAGGTTTAAAACTGCTCTCTTTTACTTCGGAAGAAAGAATATCTTTTAATTCCTGGTTTTCAACCGCAAAAGAAAATTGCGCCATAACTGCCAAAAAGCCAAAAATAAAAAATAGTTTTTTCATACTTAAATAGTATAAAAACTATTTAAAATAAGCAAATTTCTTTATGATTCTTCCTACAAATGCGCGCTGGCTTTTACTTTGTAAAAGAAATTTTTCGTGCTACTCTTTTTGCAAAAAACAATTAGAATTAAAATATTTCTTCTTCATAGCCGGTTGTGCAAGCAATAATATTATATCCTGAGGATGAGGTTGTAAGAACAGCACTATCTCCGCAATAAGATTTGACTATATATTCTCCGCGTGGAGAATTTCCTACATAATAACGAACGGATCCAGGATAAGCACTATTATCAAGCATTTGTTCATAACTAACAACACCCCCAAAATTCTCCGTAATTCCCGCTACTCTAACAATTTCAGGTTCTGTAGCCCCATGCAAACAACTTATATATTGCTTTTTTTCATCATC
>JAZKZM010000244.1:0-2801 GCA_045612685.1 Elusimicrobiaceae bacterium | reverse complement strand
GCTATTGCCTTGCCACAATATCAAAAAGCTGTCTTAAATAGCCGTTTAACCCAACATATTGTATATATGGATGCGTTAAGAAAAGGTTCAGAACTTTATTATTTACAAAATGGAAAAGTTACAACTGATATTAGGGATCTTGATATTGATATCACAAAAGGTGCCGTAGAATTTGGTAAAAGCACAAGAATAACTCACCAAGATGTTACAACTGCATTTTTCCCTAATAATTTAGAATGTGTTATAAGCACAATTTGGATTAATTGCATGAGCGATGATTTTTATTTATATGTCGCACATTCTTTTAGAACCGATATTCAACAAGGAATTTTTTGTCATGGAATGACAGATATAGCAACGGAAGTTTGTAAACAAAAATCTAATCCCTTAGAAATTTATTATGAAGGTGATCAAGAATACGGATATAGAATTATTTAATTATATATTTATGCTTGTATAATAAGGGAGTTCCTGAAGAAGAAAAGGAACTCCCTTATAGTTTTTATCTGCGTGGACCTCTCGGGCCGCCGCCGTGCCTATAACTTTGCGGCAAAAAAGCCTGCGGATGATGCGGAGCAGGCGCATAATGATGAATCACCGGGGCCGGTTTTGGATGATGAGGTCTTGGATTATTACTATAAACGGCCACCATACCACCTGGGTAAGTGCAACAGCCTGTAAACCAGAAAGCACCAACCAACCCTAACACTATATAAAGACTTCTTGATTTGTTTTTCATATAACCTCCCATTATACTACTAAGCAAATAATTTATCTGCCCTACACTAATATAACGCGCCATACTTTGATTTTATTGCATTTAAAAATCTGCTAAAATAATTTTGGGGGTAGTTATGGAACAAAATATTTCTTTTGCCTTGCTGCTTACACTTGCAGCAGGACTTGCAACTGCTGTCGGCGGGCTGCTTGCTTTTTGTTTTAAAAAGAAAAATCTAAACACACTTGCTTTGGGTCTTGGCTTTTCGGCCGGGGTAATGATTTATGTTAGTTTTATGGAACTTTTGCCGCAGGCAACAAGCGAACTTGCCAAAATATACAGCGCAAAACCGGCCGAAGGTTTAACAATACTTTTCTTTTTTATCGGCGCTTTGTTTGCTTGGATGATTGATTATTTTTTACCTTCCCATCACTTGGAAAATAAAAGTTTAAATAAAGAAAGTAAACTTAAACGCGTGGGCGTTTTTACCGCACTTGTTTTGGCGGTGCATAATTTCCCTGAGGGTTTAACAACTTTTATGGCCACTTTAACTAATACGCCAACGGGTATTTCAATTGCGCTTGCTATTGCTTTACATAATATACCCGAAGGCATTTCCGTCGCTTTGCCGATTTACCACGCAACTAATAATAAAAAAAAGGCCTTTTGGTATGCAACTTTATCGGGCTTGGCTGAACCTGTCGGGGCAATATTAGGTTATTTATTATTAAGAAATTTTTTAAAAGGGCCGGCCTTTGGTTTTGCTTTTGCGCTGACGGCAGGTATTATGGTTTATATTTCGCTTGACGAACTTTTGCCCACCGCACACGAATACGGCGAAGGCCACAAAATTATCTGGGGCATTTTGGGCGGTATGCTTGTTATGGCGCTTGGTCTTTTTCTTTTTTAAATAACTGCACTTGCTAAGAAAATAAAATATTTGATATAATATAAAGGTAGCAGATTTAATGTCACCGTAGCTCAGCTGGTTAGAGCGAGCGTTTCATAAGCGCTAGGTCGGTGGTTCGAGCCCACCCGTTGTCACCATTTTTTTAATAATAATCCTCGTTGCCAAGGCAACGCTTTTTTATCGTCTTTTTTTGCTATACTAAAGGTATAGAGTTTTTATAATAGGAGAATATGTATGTTAGATTTTTTATTTTCACCTTTTCAGGCTATTTATAGTTTGAACACTTATCTAAAAGCAATTAAACAAAGCGTGTGGAAAACCTTGCTATTTTTGGTATATATACTTGTATTATTCAGCATTCTATTTTATGCCTCAGTTATGTTTAAAACCCCCTCTTTAACACCTTTCTTTAAACAGATTACCGAACAAGTGGCCCAAGTTGTGCCGGAAATTTCCGTAAAAGATGGCAAACTTACCGCTAATAATAATGAATATTATGAAATTGACCTGCGCAAACTTATAAATCCGGAAGCACTAAATAAAGCTTATGAAAACCCTAATGCCAACTTAGAAGCTATTGAGCAAAAAGTTGTCTTTGATACCGGCAGAACGGAACCTGTTTACCCGACGCAATTAAAACAAGAAAATATAGGCGCACTTATAACAGATAATGCAATTTATGTTCTTCAAAACGGACGTATGGAAGTATATGAGTTTAACTTTGATAAAAACCTTAATGTCAATTTAGACAGCAAATATATCTTGGATAATGAATCTGTAATAGTAGACTATATGAATAAATTTGTAAAAATAGTAATACTGCTAAGCGTGCCGTTTGTTGTGGCGTTTTTGATGGTTATGTTTATGATTTTAGCCTTGATTTCTATTGCTATTTGCCAATTATTTGTCCGTGCGAAAGTTTCCTTCGGTGATGTTTGCAGTATTTGCTGCTATTTGCTGGCACCGATATTGTTCTTCTTACTTATAGTTTTACTTTTACCTTTTAATATACCTTTACTCGGGCTTATTTGCTTTATAATTTGTTTCGTTTACGGGCAATTAATTTTAAATAAAATTAAAATTCAACAAAACACAATTAAGGAATAAAAATGTTTTTAAGAATAAAATCTAAATTTTCCGCAGCGCACAAATTGCCTAGTTATAACGGTGAGT
>JAZKZM010000243.1:0-1510 GCA_045612685.1 Elusimicrobiaceae bacterium | reverse complement strand
TAAATAGTTATTTTTTGCGGCTTTTATGATCACAAAAAGCGGCGTAAATAGGGCAACAAAGAGCATATATATAATTACTACAATTTGAATGTTAGTCAAATTACAATAACAACATAATTGTTATAAGGGGGTAAATTATGGAAATTGGCGAAGTAGGACAAACAGTAATTACAAAAGGTTTAGCGGCAGCCCTGGAGAATAACGACAAACTATTAAAGGATATACAAGCAGCCTGGGAGAAATATTAAAAATGTGATTGGGGTATTTTGGGAGAAGAAGACAAGGAAATGAACAACAAAGCAGTAAAAGAGCCCAAATCCGACCGCATTTTAGCAAGATATAAGACCATAGAAGGCGACATTTATATTATTACTGAGTGGGATAGAAGTTATACAACGTTTATGTTTTGTGATGAATATTAGAGCAAATAAAAATAGTTGTGGGTTGACCTGGGAAGGGACACCCCCACAACTACTAACCCAAGCACCAACATTTTGCAATATTCATTATTACAAAATGATTTCGGGGCGCTTAGTAATTTGATTTTACTATAAAACGCGCCCATATCAAAGAAAGAGAGGGCATAAAATGACCGAAAAAATTCAAAGAATAATTGAAGATCTAACAAGAGATTGCACCAAGGAAGAAAAGGCAAAAATTTTGTACATTGTAGGAGAAAAGAAAACCCCCGTAAAATTTGAATACACCAACGAAGAATTTGAGCGCATAAAGCCAATTATATACGGGGTTTTGGCTGCAATTACTGAAGAAGAGGAAGAATTAAAAAGAATATTGAAAATAAGATACGAAGAGCCAATAGAGGAAGGAACAAGAAGAGCATGAAAGAATATAGAGTATTTGCGGATAGTTACCGCAAGGAAGCAGAAAAAGGCAATTTAAGCAAAAAAGAAGCGGAGAAAGTCGCCCACATTTATGATTTTTTGGCGGGGTGTGATCAGGAAGATATTTTTAACTTATTTGATAGCAGCGCCTTTAATGAAATAGCTAAATCTTATATGCGGCTAGCAGTAAGAGAGCTAGTAGAAGAAGAAACAATAGAAGAAGAGCAAGCAAGAGCAATTAGAAACCGCTTTAGCCTTCTTTTTGATGAAAAAAAAGCAAAAGAAGTTTACTAGATTTATGAGCTTAGAGGGCAGCAGCTAACCAGGGGGAAATAAAAAGCCCCCTGGAGATCTAGGAGCCTGGGAGAGAAAAAACAACTAAAAAGAGGAGCGGCAGCATCCAAAGAAAGGGGCAAAATGATTTTTAGTTTTACGAAGGACGAAGAAGCCAAAATAAAGCAGTTTGAAGAAAGAACAATAAAAGAGTTGGGGCTAAAAGGCACTAGGGCAAGTGATGAATGGATAGAGCAAGTAAAGAAAATCGACAAAGCTATTGTTAATGAGTTTAAAGAAATGATAGATAGTTTTGAAAATGAGCGATTTAGTAAATTAGATAGCCCAAAAAAGATTTTAGATAACGCCAAAAGCACCATAGAAGAAGCCGTTAT
>JAZKZM010000242.1:0-4536 GCA_045612685.1 Elusimicrobiaceae bacterium | reverse complement strand
AAAGACTTTGCAATAAACTTTTAAAAGAAGGCTATAAAGTCCGCATTTTTTCCCGCGGAACATATACCGGCCCTGAACGTAAAAATGTAGAAGTTGTTAAAGTAGATTATTCTAATATTGCTGCTTTGCGTGCAAGTTTAGAAGGGGCAAATGTTGTTTTTCATTTAGCAGCTTGTCTTTTTGCCTGCGGTTATGTGGATTTTTATAAGGCAAATGTTGAATTAAGCAAAAATTTATGTGCTGCAGCGCAAGGCATTTTAGGTCTTGAAAGTTTTGTTTATTTATCAAGTCAGGCAGCTGCAGGACCGGCAAAAAGTAAAAAACATCCTATTGATGAAACTTGCGAGCCAAAACCCGTTTCCGATTATGGCAGAACAAAACTCCGCGCGGAAGAATATGTTTTAAATTTGCCTGATACAATGCACCGCGTTATTTTGCGCGCGCCAGTTGTTTTTGGCAGGAATGATTCCGGCGTTTCCAAAATAGCATCTTGGGTTAAGCGCGGTTTAATGGTTAATACATCCAGCGGGGAAACTTACTTTAATTTTATTTATGTAGAAGATTTAGTTGAAGCCCTTTTTAAAGCAAGCACTTTAAAAGAAGCAAATGGGCAAGTTTTTTTCGTCGGGGAAGATAAAAGTTATAGTTGGACTTATTTTATTAAAACAATGGCTGGTAAAATGGGCGTGCCGCGTCCGTTTATGTTTACTTTACCTTTATGGGCGCTTAAAAGTGTGGCGTGGTGTTATCAAAATTTAGCAAAAGTTTTCAAGTTTACACCTGCCTTAAATTATGATAAAGTGCGCGAAGCCGCTATTAAAGGCGATTGGGTTTTTACCTCTAAAAAATGGAATGATTTAACTAAGCAAAAATTTACTCCGCTTGAAAAAGGTTTAGAGGAAAGTTTTAAATAAATTTTTGTTTTCCGTGTAATTTTGCTATAATTTATTAAGCAAGGCAATTTTCGCCTTTAAAAATTTGAGTAATTGGAGAGGTGGCCGAGTGGCTGAAGGCAACGGTTTGCTAAACCGTCATACGGGGGATTTCCCGTAGCGAGGGTTCGAATCCCTCCCTCTCCGATTTTTTGCGTCAAATTTTGGCAAATTTTTTTGCCTCTGCTCCTTCGGATACCTCGGCCTCCGGCCTTTCACGGTATACACTCAGTCGCACTCGGCTTCAAACTTTGCGCAAACTTTTTGCAAAAAATCTTAAGTGTTTTTTAGCATTTTCCGTCAGGAAATTTATGCAGGACGAATCCACAATTAGCACCCAAAAGGGTGCTTTTTAAATTTACCAAGAATAGCAAATCAATAATAAAAATTATTTTAACTCAACGCCGTGTAAGATACGCCAAGTGGCAACTATCTGTAAATCTTTTAATTGCTGGCGCAATGTTTCTGTTTCTTCTGCAGTCGGTTTTGTTGAATTTCTATTAATAAGTTCCACATCATTACTGGATAAATTACCCAAAACTTCAGGCGTTATATAATAATAAGCATGCAAACCGGCTTTTTGCTCGGAAAGGACATTTTTTCCAAAGGCATAATAAGTTTGTCCTTTAGGCAAAATCAAATCCATCAAAGTCGGCACTATATCCATGTGCGCGCCGGCAGTTTTTTTGGCAAGCATAGATTTTTTGATTCCTTTTCCCGTTATTAATAAAGGAACAGCAAGTCTTTCATAATCACTTGGGTTAGCATCCATAGTCCAGCGGTCGGCGTGGTCGCCCGTTATAATAAAAAGACTATTTGGGTATTTTGCCTTCATTCTTTTTACGAAATCAGTTAAATATTTATCGGCATATTCAAAATGTTGAAAGCGTTGCACCATTAAATCTTTATCTGCAGTAGATTCAGGTATAAATTTTGCCATATCAGTAGCATTTGTTATTTCCGTTTCCTGTTTCATATCTACTACAAACGGCGGGTGATTAGTGCTTGTTAAAATAAGATTAAAAGAGGGTTCTTCGTCAATAAACTTATCAATTCCGGCTAAAAACGGTTTATCGGGCACACCCCAAACGCTGCCTTTTACGCCGAAATCAGCATAGTAAAAACTTTTGTCTATTTGTTGATTTGTCATAAAAGAACCGATATTTTCCCACGAAGGAAAACCGCCATAGAAAAAGCGTGTTTTATAACCCAGTTTTTTAAGTTGAACAGAAAGGGCTGTTTCATAAGGGTCTTTTGCAGTTTGGCGGTTTGCCGTTAATTGGTTTACTTCCGGCGTGCCAAGTAAAACAGAAGTTACGCCAAACATTGTTCCGTTTGAAGCGGAAATAAAGTTTTCAAGCAAGATACTATCGGTTTGTTTTGCCAAATCTCTTACACCTTTGGCGATAGGTAAATCTTTATATTTTTCAAGCAAGGGCCACATCATATAAGTTTCGCCCACGATTACAAAAATGTGGCTTGGTTTTTCAATTAATGCGCCTGGTGCGGTTCTTGTTAAAAAGGGTATTAAAGTATCATAATTATATTCTTTTGCGGTTAAACGGCTTAAAGACTCACGCACGGTATCGGCTGTTAAAGAATCTGCAGTTTTGCTAAATTGCTTATAAATGCGGCTTGCTTTATATAGTGCTTGGACATCGTCTAAAATAGTTTCATTTAAAATATGCTGATTCATACGCGCGACATTTTTCCAATAAATAGAATGGGTATAATTGAAGGCACCGCCTTTTCTTAAAAAAACAGCCAAAGGAACAAGCAATATACAGAATGCAATAACTACCCATTTTTTATGTTTTGTTTGTAAAGCAGGGCGGGCAAGCAAAGGTGCAATTTTATAAGTTTTTAGCAAAATAAATCCGCTTATTAAAGCGCAAACAATGCCGCACAAAATACGCCAAAGGGCATTATATTGGTCAATAGAAGTTTTTACAATAGCGTAAACATCGTCGTGAAAAGTATTAAACACAAAGGGGCTGAAAGCATTTTGAAATTCTTGATAATACGGCACACGCGCCTGAAAGAGTAAAGCAAAACCAAAAACGGCAATCCATCCCCAACATAAGCGAATAGTGCGCGCCGGCCAACGCGGCCATAAAGTTTGGGCAAGCGTGCCAAGAACAAAGGGGATTAAAATTGTTGCTCCCACAGTTTTTAAACTAATACGCAAACCATACCACAAAGTCAAAGCGATATCTTGGCAAGTGGTGTCTGGGGAAAGAGTGCTTTTAAAAAGCAGTAAAAATGCTACTCGGTAAACGGTTAATAATACCAGTAGGAAAATAAATAAAATAATATCTTGTGATAAATTTTCAATAAAAAGGGAATAACGCGATTTTTTCATAAATTTATTATAGCAATTTAAAAGAAAGTATAATGCAAAATAACTTGCCGTTTATTTTTTGTTTTTTGCTATAATTAAGTTATAAATTTACCATAAATAATAAGGAGAAAAGATATTACTATGGAAAACGAAAATAAAGTTTTTTGCTCTTATTGCGGCAAAGAAGCCACCCCCGGCGCAGATGTTTGTTTAGGTTGCGGTTGTGAAATAAGAAAAGGCAATAAATTTTGCACTCATTGCGGCGCACCCCTTCAGCCGGAGCAGGCAATTTGCTTAAAATGCGGTTGCCGCACAAGACAGTATAGCGAAAGTAAAAATAAAATTGCCGCAGGTTTACTTGCTATTTTTCTTGGTTGGTTAGGCGTTCACAAATTTTATTTAAAACAAACGGGCCTTGGTGTTATTTATTTATTATGCGGCACAGTCGGTTGGGTTTTGGTTTTGCCGCCATTCATAATAGGTATAATATCTTTGATAGAAGGTATCATTTATCTTTGTATGAGTGATGAAGAATTTGACGCAAAATATAACTAAAAGGAGATATTAAAATGAATTGTCCTCAATGTGGTGTTGAAATAAAGCCCGAGCAAGTTTTATGTGTTAAATGCGGTTATAAAATAAGGGAAGTCAGCAAGAAAAAAGGTCTTCATATCGGTTGTATTATCGGTATAGTTGTAGGGTTCTTTTTATTTGTATTTTTCGGCGGATGTGTTGCCGCAATTGCTATTCCGCAATATGCAAGAGCCGTTGAAATGTCAAGAGCGACCGAGGCCTACACAATAACAAAAGCCCTAGCCCAATCTGAAGAAAGATATAATTTAACAACAAATAAATATACGGCAGATTTTTCCAAGTTGGATATTGAAATCCCCGATTCAAAAGTTGAAGGCAACAAGGCAGAAACAGAATTATATACCTATGAAATAAATTTGCCTAATATTAAAGTTATCAGAAAAGAAAATCCTAATTTTGAATATACTTTCAACTATAATATGCAAACAAAAAAAATTCAATGTCAGGGCGCAGAAATTATTTGCGGGCATTTGAGTAATTAAGTAATATTATGATATAAAACAGCCGTTTAAGAAAAAAATATCTTATGCGGCTGTTTTTATTTGCTATAATAAAAGCAAAAAGGAAACTAAAATGAACGAAGAACAAATAAAAATTCCCTCTGATACAAAAAAACAATTATTACCGGATGAGTATATAATTTATAAATTAAAACCAAGTTGGAAAATA
>JAZKZM010000241.1:0-1215 GCA_045612685.1 Elusimicrobiaceae bacterium | reverse complement strand
CGGCTTTGACGGCAGAGTCGCCCGTCTTTTAAAGGCGGAAAGTGCCTTTGGTGTTGAAATGGATTCTTTGGCTGATTTAATTTCCTTTTGCACCGCACCTGCAATTTTAATTTACTTTTTTGCTTTAAAAGAAATACCCGTCTGGGGCCAGGCGATTGCCTGTATGTTTGTTTTGTTTGGCGCAATACGCCTTGCCAAATTTAATGTTCTTGCTCACGCAGGTAAAGGTTCAAAAAAATATTTTTCCGGCTTACCTACACCGGCAGCAGCCCTTGTAATTGTTTCCTTTGTTCTTTCTTATAATATCTTTGCTTTTGACGCAAACGGCCACATTTTGCCGTTTATGAAAATTCTTTTACCTTATGTTTATAGCGCAATTGCTTTTATCACAATTGCTCTTGCTTTGCTTATGGTTTCCACTATACCTTATGCCGCGTTTAAAGAAAAGCGCAACCCTACCGAAAAGAGAAAAGGCACTATTGCCCGTCTTGCTTTAATTGCAATTATTCTTTTCTTATTCTTCAAATATCCGCAAGATGTTATTTTTATTGTCTTTGGTCTTTATGCTTTGATTGGTGTAATAATGGTGTTTGTCCGCGCTTTCATCAAAAAAGAAAACTAGTTTTAGCTTCGGCTTTTTTCCTCTTTTTTATTTTTTTAAGGCTTCGGATACTCGGGGCTGCCGCCCACTCTTGGTATACCTTGCCTTAAAGAAAATAAAAAATAGGTCGGGGCAAATTTATTGCCCCTAAAAAATCCTCGCAAAAACATCGTACTTGATTTATCTATAATTTAATTGTAAGAATAACAAGTATAAGTTCCAGTTTCATTCTCGTAAAAAGGGCTTGTTTGATTAGTATCATTTTTACAAACTTCTTTAGCTATTTCTGATCCTCCAGAGCTGCAACATTCAGCTTTATTTTTTCTAGCAAAAGTAGTTGAAGAATAATAAAAACCATATTTTAATATGCCATTATAGAAACAAGAAATCATTGCAGAATGTATTTGACATTCTCCCCAGTCGTAAACATAGTTATACTGACTATCTCCTTCTATTATTTCATTAGGTTGCGGTAATGATAAATCTAATTCTTGCGGATTTATTGTATATTCTCCTTTAGATAAAAAATATGCTTCCTCTGCTTTATAAATACTATTTGCTATGAATTTTAAATTAGCCAAGTTTGATTTCAAAACTGCTTTTTGATATTGCGG
>JAZKZM010000240.1:0-3862 GCA_045612685.1 Elusimicrobiaceae bacterium | reverse complement strand
CAGTTGTCTTCCTAAGCCCGCTTGGCCTCCGACTTTTTTCTTGCGGTATCGGGTTTGGCTCTGTGCTTTGCCAATTTTTGGTTAAAGGGGAAATTACAAGTAAATATGTGCCAATCAGCGCACTTTTAATGACTTTGTTTTTAGTGGACCTTGCCTTAGCAACAAGCGGCTATATTTCAACTTTTCAGCCGATAGGTTGGCAGGAATTTTTAAGTATTTTTGCCGGCAAGCGCATAACAATAGATTTGCTTGGCTTTGCTATTTGCAGCGGTCTTTATATTGTGCCTTTAAATGCTATGCTTCAATACTTGGCAAACCATAAAACTCGTTCCCGCGTGATTGCTACAAATAATATTATTAATGCTTTATTTATGGTGCTTGGCAGCGGCATTTGTGCCGGCTTGCTTGCTTTTAATTGGAGCATTCCGGCAGTTATTGCTTTTATTGCCTGCATTAATGCTTTGGCGGCAATTTATATTTGTTTACTTTTACCGCATCATATTATCCGTATGATTATGACCCGCGTTTTAAATTTTATTTACGGCGTCAAAGTAATCGGTCTTGAAAATTATAAAAATTTAAAAGGTAATACTCTTATAATTGCAAACCATACCTCATTTTTGGATGCAGTTTTATTATGGGTTTATATTCCGGGTAGTTTATATTTTGCCATTGATACATATGTAAGTAAAAAATGGTGGGTTAGGCCCTTTTTACACTTGGTAAAATATTTCCCTATTGACCCGACAAACCCTATGGCCGTTAAATCTATTATAGAAGAAGTTAAAGCTGGCAAAAGGGTGGTAATTTTTCCAGAAGGCCGCATAACAACAACAGGCGCTTTAATGAAAATTTATCCCGGCCCTGCTATGATTGCAGATAAAAGCAATGCCCAACTTTTGCCTATTTATTTGGAAGGCAGCCAATATTCTTTATTTTCGCGCTTTGGCACGCAACTTAAAACCCGCCCGCAAAGCAAAATTACAATTACAATTTTGCCGCCGCAAGTTTTAAAAATTAATAAAAGATTAAAAGGTAAAGACCGCCGTTTAGCCACCGCAAGAAGTCTTTACGACCTTATGGCTAATATGAAATATCAGGCGGGTAATATCCACGAAACTTTGTTTGATACTCTTTTAGACGCTTATGAACTTGTAGGCAGAAAAAGAAGAATTATTAATGATATTAGTTTTAAACCGCTTAGTTTCGGCCAATTTTTGACGGCTGTTTTTGTGCTGGGTAAACAAATTGCCAAATATCAAAAATCAGGCGATAAAGTGGGCTTTTTGTTGCCAAATATGTCTGCAAGTATTGTTGCTTTTTTTGGTATGCGTGCTTTTAATTTAACGCCTTGTATGTTAAATTATTCTATCGGTATAAAAAATATGCTTGCTTGCGTAAAAGCGGCAAAAATAAAAAATATTTACACCTCAAAATTATTTTTAAGGCAGGCAGGCCTTAGCGAAACGGCAAAAGCGCTTAAAGAATCCGGCTTAAAATTAATTTATTTGGAAGATTTAAAAAAGCAAATTAACTTATTTGACAAAATAGAAGGTTTTATTGCTTCTTATTTTCCGCATCGTTATTACAAGAAAATAAGGGGCAAAGTTGTTTCAAAAGATCCTGCGGTGATATTGTTTACTTCCGGCAGTGAAGGCACGCCAAAAGGTGTTGTTTTAAGCCACGAAAATATTCAGGCAAATTGTTTGCAACTTAAAAGCGTGCTTGATTTCGGTATAAGAGATAGAGTTTTTAACGCTATGCCGATTTTCCATTCTTTTGGTTTAACTATCGGCACTTTGCTGCCGATTTTGAGCGGTGTTGAAGTGTTTTTCTATCCTTCGCCGCTACATTATAGAATTGTGCCTGAAATTGTTTACGATAGAAACGCCACTATTATTTTTGGCACAGATACTTTCTTTAACGGATATGCCAAAATGGCCCATCCTTATGATTTTTATTCCGTTCGTTTAGCGGTTGTCGGGGCGGAAAAATTGAAGGAAGAAACTATCCGCAAATATTATGACCAATTCGGTTTGCGTATTATGGAAGGTTACGGCGCAACGGAAACTTCGCCCGTGCTTGCGGTTAATACTTCAATGTTCTTTAAGCGCGGCAGTGTCGGGCGTCTTTTGCCGGGTATTGAATATAAACTTGAAAAAATGCCCGGTGTTGAAGACGGCGGCAAACTGATTGTTAAAGGCGGCAATATTATGGCCGGTTATTTGCGTGATACAAAGCCCGGCGTTTTAGAAGCACCAAAAGACGGGTGGTATGATACCGGCGATATTGTGCACATTGATGAAGACGGCTTTGTTTATATTTTAGGCCGCGCAAAACGCTTTGCCAAAATCGCGGGGGAAATGATTTCTTTAACTGCGGTTGAAACACAAATCAATGCACTTTGGCCCAAGCAAAAGAACGCAGTTATAAATATTCCCGATGAAAGAAAAGGCGAGCAACTTGTTTTATTTACTACTCAAAAAGAGGCCACGCGTTCTGCTATTATAGAAGATTTTAAGGCAAACGGCCTTAGCGAACTTGCCGTTCCCAAAATAATTATCATTACTGATGAAATACCATTAATGGGAACAGGCAAAGTTGATTATGTAAAACTTAAGGAAATGGCTTATGAAAACAAATAATAAAGGCGAAGCGGCAAAAGAACTTTTTTTAAGCGGATATAATTGCGCACAAGCAGTTTTTTGCACTTTTGCCAAAGAACTTGGCATTGATAATGAAACGGCTTTAAAACTTTCCGCTTGTTTTGGCGGCGGTCTTGGCCGTCAAAGGGAAGTTTGCGGGGCAGTAAGTGCAATGTGTATGGCGCTTTCTTTAAAATATGCACCAAAAGACCCAACTAATCATGCTCAGAAAGTAAAATTTTATGCCCGCGTGCAAGAAATTTGCCAAGAGTTTAAAAAGGAAAACGGCTCAATTATTTGCCGCGAATTGTTAGGCCTTTTGGCCGGTCCTAATAGCCCTATTCCGCAAGAAAGAACAGCGCAATATTATGCAAAGCGCCCTTGCGCTGATAAAGTTAAGAGTGCCGCTAAAATTTTAGAAAAGTATTTTACTTACCAAGATATTAATTAAAAATCTAAATTTATCATTTTTGCTATAATATGGTGATGAATCAGGTAAAAATAAAACCGCAAGTGTCTATAATTATTCCGGTATATAACGGCGCAAATTTTCTAAAAAACGCTATAGATAGCGCCCTTGCGCAAACTTACGAAAATACCGAAATCCTTGTTATTAATGACGGCTCTGATGACGAGGGAAAAACAGAAAAAATTGCTTTAAAATACGGCTCTAAAATCCGCTATTTTAAGAAGGAAAACGGCGGTGTTTCTTCCGCTTTGAATTTAGGTCTTAAGGAAATGCGGGGGGAATATTTTTCCTGGCTTAGCCACGATGATGAATATGAGCCTTCAAAAATAGAAAAACAAATTAATTTGCTTCAAAAATATCCAAATCAAAAACTTGTGGCCCTTTGCGGAACAAAATTTATTGACGGAAACGGAAAAACGCTTCCTAAATCTTGGCCCACGCCCGCAAGTGGCAAATATGACAGCACGCAAGCTTTAAATTTTTTAATAAAATCTGCGTTTAACGGCATTTCTTTATTAATTCCAAAGCAAGCATTTATAGAAAGCGGCAATTTTGATACTTCTTTAAAATTTATACAAGATATTGCTATGTGGTATAAAATCTTTTTAAACGGCTATGGCTTGCTGGCAGATGATACAATACTTGCTAAAACCCGTCTGCATCAATCACAGCAAACCCACTTGCAAAAACAAAGATTTTCTTGTGAAACGGAGCAACTTGCGCCTTTATTTTGCGAGCAATTATGTAA
>JAZKZM010000239.1:0-2351 GCA_045612685.1 Elusimicrobiaceae bacterium | reverse complement strand
ATCAAAGGCATTGCTAAGCGGGCTACCGCTGGAACCATTAACAATACGCCCGTTATCGTGAGAATAAAAAATCTCATTTTCATCTTCTTTCTCAGTATCTAAAATAGTAAGTTTATCTTTTCTTACTTTCCAAGCACCGGGATAACCTATGGAAACAACTTTATCGCCGACCTCGGGCTCTTTTAAAGCCAAATTATAAGGTATTATATAATCTAAAATACCTTTAGGAAAAGTTAAAACGGCCAAATCACTTTTGGGACTAACAGCCAAAATTTTGGCTTTTGCACTAAAGCCTTCGTCGTTAAAGATTTCCACATAGTCACTTTTGCTGCCATCTACTACATGTTTAGCTGTTAAAAGCAAAGGTAAATTGCGGTATTTTACATAAAAAGCAGTTCCATAAGAATACTCTTTAACTGCATTTTTTACTTGTATTTTAAAAACCGGCAAGCCAAAAAAATCTTTGTTATTATTAAAAGGATAAATATTAAAATCATTCAAAAAACTTTTTAAAGATACTGGTTTTGGCGAAGGTATCATCTTCTTGTTGCCAGAATCAGCTTTATAAAGTTTAACTTCACTTATTTTATGTTCATTAGGCAGTTCCAAATCGTGCGCAAAGCTATTAAACACATTTTGATAACCGGCACCAAGCAACATAACTTTATGTGTTTCAATGGGTAAATCTAAAAATCTCTTTTTTTCCATATAGCTGCTTAGATAAATAGGTATATCCGGGCGGCCTATTTGCTTGCGTATTTCTTTTACAAAATCTACAGCCAAAGCATTAATTCCGTCAGAAAAATAAGGCGGCCTTTTTATAAAAGAACCTGTTACAATGGCAAGTTGCCCGTCAACTTCGGCAAGGTAAAGCAGCATATTACCCACAACTTTATCTTGATAAACCAGTTCTATCTGCTGCACCATTTTATTTCTTACAAGTTCGGGGGCGGCTTCCATACAATTACCTTTACCCACACTTCTGCAAGCTTTTGATTCATTACCGCTGGTTAGGGCTTTCATAATATTATCCATATCCACTTTGCGCACTAAAAGTTCCGCCTTTTTATATGGATCTTCATTATTAATAGAAACCTCTCTCTTGATAAAGAAATTAGGGTCAAAACTGCGCCAGGCTTGATAATCTACGCCACGCTCTTTACAAATTCTTGCAAAAGTTTGATTATCGGGCATTTCGTCAAAAATTTTATGGATATTTATGTCTAAATCTTGCTTTTGGAAGTTTTCCATAATTTCTTTAACTTCTCTATAAAGCAAATTAAAACCGATATTAAATTTATAATTTCCTAAAAATAAAAGAGGTAAATAATTAGATTTTGCAAAATCAAATATTTTTGCCAAAGCAGGTGAATATTCAAAATCAAAACGCTTAAAAGAAAGATAGGTAATAGTATCATTAAAACTTTGTGTATCAGCCATTTTGCTAAGCAAAGTTTTTTCTTCTTCTAATGTTAAATAAGCAGTTCTTTTGCTTAAAACACCGGCAAGTTTAGTAAGAATCTCTAACTTCTTTTCAAAGGGAACTAAGGCCAGCTGTTCTTTTAAAACAGGAATATTTGCTTTATAAATATTATCGCCAATACTTTCAAAAATACGAGTATATCTTGGATGATTAAGATTCATTGCTTTAACAGTATCTTCAAGGCCAAGCACTTTAAAAGCAAATTTTACGCTATCACTCATAATAAGATAGGTTAATAAAGCATCGCTGACAGAAGGAAAGTTAGCTTGAGCTTGCTTGGATAAAGCAACAAAATTATTAAAAAGTTCTTCATCAAAAGTGCCGTTTTCTGTTCTGCAAATTTTCAATATTTTTGGAGTATTACTGGTAAATTCTCTAGCCAAACTTAAACCTTTATTATATAAATCTTCATTAAAAACTCCGTCAACAAAACAACTTTCTATAAAATTCCTTTCTGAAAAAGGAAGATGAAGCCCCATTGCTTCCTTAAATTTTTCATAAATTTTAGGATTAAAAACCCCTTGTTCTATACAAGTTTTAATGTAGTTGCTGTTGGTAATCATATTATGATTATACTCATATAACTCTAAAGCTTTTTTATAAAGTTCCACTTCAAAATGATTGTTTGGCGATAAATTATGGATAATTTCATTAATAGCATATTCCCCTATTTCAAATTTTTGCATTTCTTTTATGGCTTCAAAAATATCCGGATTGAAACGCTCATCTGTGCCATTAAAACACAAAAGAGCCATACTTCTTGCTTTATCTTTAGCAACTATACCTGCCTGAATCATTTTTTCTTTAACGGCTTCCACAGCATTTTGATAAGACATATCTTTTAGCGCTTGGCTTAAAACTTCGGCGC
>JAZKZM010000238.1:0-2848 GCA_045612685.1 Elusimicrobiaceae bacterium | reverse complement strand
GGAGTAAACTTCGGTATCCATTACCATAATCTTAATGTTTTTACCGCTTGCTAAAACATGGTCTAAACCGCCGTAGCCGATATCATAGGCCCAGCCGTCGCCACCCAAGATCCAAACAGATTTTTTAACTAAGTAATCTGCCAAGGCAAGCATTCTTTCATCTTTGGTTAAAGATTTAAGTTTGGCTACTCTTGCTCTTTGGGCGTCAATTTCAGCAGTGGTTTTTTGGGAAGCGTTTAAGATTTCGTTTACCAAAGTATCATTGTTTAAGGTTGCTTTAATTGTGTTTAATTGGGCTGCTGCGTCGCTGTAAAGTTGGTCGTATGCTAAGCGAATACCAAGACCGAATTCTGCGTTATCTTCAAATAAGGAGTTAGCCCAAGCAGGACCTTTGCCGTCTTCTCTCTTGGTATAAGGAGTTGTCGGCAAGTTTCCACCGTAAATTGAAGAACAACCTGTTGCGTTTGCAATTGCTAAGTGATCGCCGTGTAATTGAGTTAAGAGTTTTACATAAGGTGTTTCACCGCAACCGGCGCAAGCACCGGAGAACTCAAACAAAGGTGTTTGAAGTTGAGAGCCTTTAACGCATTCTTTTTTGGTTTTGACATCTGCCTGTTTAATGTTAAGGAAGAAATTGAAATTATCTCTTTCATCTTTTCTTAACGGGAGTTGTTCAACCATATTAATGGCTTTCTTTTCCGGATTATTTTTGTTTTTGGCCGGGCAGTTAATTACGCATGCGCCGCAGCCGGTGCAGTCTTCAACTGCGACTTGGGTTGTAAATCTGAGTCCTGCTAAATCTGCTTTACCGGGGGCAGATTTGAAGGTTTTAGGAGCATTTGCAAGTTCGCTTTCATTGTATGCTTTAATGCGGATAGCAGCGTGCGGGCAAACAAGAGAGCAGATACCGCATTGGATACAAGTTTCAGGATCCCATGACGGGCATTGAATTGCAATATTGCGTTTTTCGTATTTGGTTGTTCCTGTAGGGAAGACACCGCCAACCGGCATTTTGGAGGTCGGCAAAGTATCACCTTGATAAGAAATCATTTTACCGAGAACATCTTTAACAAACTCAGGGGCATCAGCCGGAACAGGTGATTGAACGTGAGTTGTAGATGTAACTTTATTTGGATATTTAATTTCATTTAAACCTGCTAAAGCAGCGTCAATAGCGGCATAGTTTTTCTTTACCACTTCTTCACCTTTTTTCATATAGGTTTTCTTTGCTGCTTCTTTAATAGCGTCAATTGCTGCATCTTTATCCATTACGCCGGAAATACCGAAGAAAGCAGTTTGCATAATGGTATTTGTTCTTGAGCCCATACCGCTCTTTAAAGCAATGTGGGAAGCATCAATTGCGTAGAATTTTAATTTTTTATCAATGATTTGTTTTTGGACTTCGGCAGGTAATTTATCCCAAACTTCTTCTTTTGAATAAGGAGCATTTAAAAGGAAGGTTGCACCTTCTTTTGCTTTACCTAAAATATCATATCTTTCAAGGAAAGAGAATAAGTGGCAAGCAATAAAATCGGCCTTTTCAATAAGATAAGGAGATCTGATATATTTTTTACCGAATCTAATGTGGGAGGTTGTCATTGAACCTGCTTTTTTAGAGTCGTAAACGAAATAACCTTGTGCAAGATTATCGGTTTTGGCGCTGATGATTTTCATTGTGTTTTTGTTTGCGCCGACTGTTCCGTCAGAACCTAAACCATAGAACATAGCATTATAGGTATCGTTTGTATCGGTATCAAAGTTGGTCGGAGTTTTTAAAGATTTGCCGCCCAAGTCATCTTCAATACCTACGATAAAGCTGGTGATAGGTTGTTTTGCATCTAAATTATCAAAAACGGCTTTTACCATAGCGGGTGTAAATTCTTTTGAGCCGATACCGTATCTACCGCCGATAATTAAAGGTGTTGTTTTGAATTTTGCTTTTGCTTCATTTGTTAAGAAAGCAGCGCAAACATCTTGGAACAAAGGTTCGCCGAGTGAACCGGGTTCTTTTGTTCTATCTAATACGGCAACTTTCTTTGTTGTGGCAGGGAAAGCATTGATGAAATCTTGTGCGCTGAAAGGTCTAAAGAGTTTAACTTTTAATACACCGACTTTTTCGCCTTTCATATATTCAACTGCGTTTTGTGCAACATCAGCGCCGGAAGCCATAATAACGATAACTTTTTCAGCATCTTTTGCGCCGACATATTCAAATAAGTCATAATGTCTGCCGGTAAGTTTTTCAAACTTAGCCATATATTTTTTAACTATAGCAGGGGTAGCTTCATAATATTTATTAACGGCTTCTCTGCCTTGGAAATATACATCAGGATTTTGGGCTGTTCCGCGAACTGTCGGATTTTCCGGATTCATGGCGTTTTGGCGGTGTTTGGCGACTAAATTATCGTCAATCATTTCTTTCATAACTTCATAAGGCAAAACATCAACCATATTAAGTTCGTGAGAAGTTCTAAATCCGTCAAAGAAGTGAACAAAAGGAACTCTTGCTTCTAAAGTTGCGGCTTGGGCGATTAAAGCAAAGTCCATAGCTTCTTGAGCGTTTGCGCTGCCAAGCATAGCCCAACCGGTTTGGCGAACAGCCATAATATCACTGTGATCACCGAAAATTGATAAAGCGTGTGTTGCAATAGCTCTTGCTGAAACATGGAAAACCGTAGGTGTAAGTTCACCTGCGATTTTAAACATGTTCGGAATCATCAAAAGTAAACCTTGGGAAGCGGTAAAGGTGGTTGTTAAAGCACCGGCTGCTAATGCACCGTGCACTGCACCTGAAGCACCGCCTTCGGATTGAAGTTCGCTTACTACAGGGTCATTGCCCCAAATATTC
>JAZKZM010000237.1:0-4313 GCA_045612685.1 Elusimicrobiaceae bacterium | reverse complement strand
CCCCCATAATAAAATTTATATATTTCTGTGCTAAACTGCTAAACAAAAAACCGCGATTTATTAAATTTGTGCTTGTCGGTATTTTAAATACTATATTCGGTTATAGTTGCTTTGCCTTTTTTGTTTTTCTTGGTTTTGGCGATATTTTGGCCCCTTTTTTTGCTAATTTTTTGGGTATTTTATTTAATTTTAAAACTTATGGTCATTTAGTTTTTAAAAATACGGACAATCGTTTAATTTTCAAATTTTTTGCCGTCTATGCTATAGTTTATATTCTTAATGTAAGCGGGCTTATTTTGCTTGCAAATTTGGGAATTGAAAACCGCTATATTTCCGGCCTTATTTTGCTTGTTCCTTTAGCACTGCTTGCTTATTATTTAAACAGCAAATATGTTTTTGATAGGAGAATTTAAAATATGTCAAATATTTGTTATTTTGTGATTCCTTGTTATAACGAAGAAACCACTTTGCCAAAAAGCGCACCGATTTTTTTAGCTAAAATGCAGGAACTTATTAACGAACAAATTATTTCTGCTGAAAGCAAGATTTTATTTGTTGATGACGGCTCAAAAGATAAAACCTGGCAAGTTATTGAAAGTTTACATAAAGATAATCCTATTTTTATCGGTTTAAAATTAGCAAGGAATTGTGGCCACGAATGTGCCCTTTATGCAGGCTTAATTTGGGCAAAAGATTTCTGTGATTTTACTATCTCTTTAGATGCAGATTTACAAGATAATATCAAAGCCATAGATGATTTTATAAAACAATATAAAAATGGCGCACAAGTTGTTTTTGGCTGCAGAAAAGATCGTTCTAAAGATTCCTGGCTAAAAAGATATCCTGCTTTAGCCTTTTATAAATTAGCTCAAATTCTCGATCTTAAAATTGTTCCAAATCATGCTGATTATAGATTAATTGCCAAAGAACCACTTAAAGCTCTTGAAGAATATAAAGAAGTCAATTTGTTTTTAAGAGCTGTCATAGCTGATTTAGGTTTTAAAACAGCTTATGTTTATTATGATAGAATAGAGCGTATAGCAGGACAGACAAAATATCCTCTTTTAAAATTAATTTCTCTTGCCTGGCAAGCAATAACCTCTTTTAGTGTTATTCCTATACGCCTAATAAGTCTTTTAGGCATTACTATAGCCTTTTTCAGTTCGTTTATTTTTGCCTATTTCTTTTTGGCTAAAATTTTTGTCAATAGGGCTTTCCCAGGCTATGCAAGTTTAATTTGCTCTATTTGGTTGCTTGGTGGCTTACAACTTTTGGCTATAGGTATTATTGGGGAATATATAGGGAAAACCTACCTGGAAACTAAACGCCGCCCTAGATATATTATTGAAAAATTTTTATAATAAAAATTTTTCTCTTGACGAAAGAAGAATTTATTTGTATCTTATTTAGACGGGGAGGAATATTATGAAATTATCAAAAGAACTTCTAAATGAACTTATTGAACACGCAAGGCAAGGTATGGCAAATTCTTATTCGCCTTATTCTAAATTTAAAGTCGGCGCGGCTGTTCTTGGTGAAAGCGGTAAAATTTATAAAGGCACAAATATTGAAAATGCTTCCTTCGGTGTTACAATCTGTGCAGAAAGATGCGCCATTTTCAATGCTATTGCTGCGGGGGAAAAAGCAATTAAAGCAATAGTAATAGTTTTTAAGCAAAAAGGCCTTGGCCCTTTAAGCACGCCTTGCGGTGCCTGCAGGCAAGTTATGGCAGAGTTTGGCAGCCAAGATATGCCTGTTTGCACGGCAGATTTATCAGGCAATAAAGCAAAGCGCATAGTCTGCAAAAAACTTAAAGATTATTATCCTTATCCTTTTAACTCAAAGGCCTTAAAATAAATCTAACATAAAAAAAACCCGCTTAATAAAATAAGCGGGTTTTTTTATACTAAATTTAATTTATTTTATTCTTCTGCGGGGGAAGAGTCTTCTTCCTCTTGCTCTATTTCTTCTTCAATAGTCTGCTGAGATGTTTGCACAGGTGTAATACCAGGATAGCTAACAGGGGGTAAATCTAACTGCGGAGTAGGCAAATCAAAACTGTTATATAAAGCAGGTCTTGAAGCAGGATTAATAGCCGGTCTTGCCTGTCTATTAAAGAACAAATTATTCGTTGCGTTAATACCTAAAGGTATAGAGAATAACGGCGATAATCTGCTTGTTTTATTGACAAAAGGCATAATAACTTCCGTTTTAAAAGGTGTCTTAAGCAAAGGAATAATACCCAAACCATAAACAGCAAATGCAATAGGCAGGACTCTTTGGTTTGCTTTAAAGTCTGCACTAAAAGCGCCGTCAACCTCATCCTCTTTATATTTATCAGCAAAAACTTTACTATATACCACAGGTATAGCCAAACCGATATTTGCCCCTGCATAAGCAGATTGGGCGGTTGTCTTTAAGGCAGAAATACCTTCATATTTTCTAACCAAAGCCATATCGGCAACAACGTCTTTTAACATCACTTTTTGCAAATACTGATACATATTTGCCGTTCCAAAACCAAGCATACATCCGCTAGCCAAACCTAAAGCCAAGTTTTGATTTTGAGAAAGATTTTCGCTTGGTGCAAGAAGTAAAGTTATACCGGCTGAAGTAAAGAGAATATTATTTAAAATACCTCGTGAGAAATTAACTTTTCTCTTAGAAAAACCACGCACCAAAGCACTTGGTAAAGTGGCAATCAATGAAGCAACTAACTTATTATCGTTTCCTGTAAATTTGCTTCCTTCGGTAAAACTTTCCACACTATCTCTTGAAAAGCTGTTATACACTTTAAACAAAGCATAAGATTCCGTAGCACCAAAGGACATAAAAGTTAAATAGTAAGGAATAATTGTCTTTGTTTTTCTACTTGGAACAAGTAAGTCAAAAGGTTTTACAACGGCTCTGCCCATATCAGCCCAATCAGAAGCACGGGGTCTTATTCTCCACATTTCACGCGGATCCATTAATAATTTAAAGCCTGTTTTTTCTGATCTTAATTTATTTGGCATTATAAAATATTTGGCTTCTTTTGCAACATTTGAGGGGATATTTCTAAGCATCAAAGCGGCCCCGGCAACAGATAAACCGGCAAGCACAGGGTAAGAAATTGAGAAGTCCAAATTATCTTTATGATGTTGGAATGTCGCATCCGCAAAAGCTGGAATAATCGTCATAAACAAAGAACCGATATTTTTTGCAACCATACTTGTTGCCATTGTCGCTTTAGATACTTGATATCTGTTTATGGCGATATTTAAAGATGCCCTTGTCAAAGAAGAAGATAAACCTGATGTAAAGGCCGCAATCCATAAAGGCCAGATAGACGGGGCTTTATCAGCAGTTATAGTTTTGCCGTTTTCATCATGCATTACATCGCCATTTTCATCGTGTTTTTTAGTTGCAAAACCGTTATATCCGCTTGCCCAAGCCACAGTCATACCGACACCGGCTATACCTAAAGAAAACACTTGTGTTCTGCTTGCACCATAGCGTTTGACAAAAGGTGCAACCATAGGTGATAAGAAGGATAAAGCATAAGGCAAAGCCACGCTTAAAGCCATATTTACACCTTGGCTTACATAATTAGGGTTGCCGTCTTTCTTAGGTATGCTAAAAGGTGCTTTTGCCAAAGAGAGATTTAAACTTGTTGAAGCAGCTGAGAAAGTTAAAGCATTGTTAAAAATTAAAGAAAACATTTTTGAACTCTTTTGCCTAAAAGTTAAGAAAGATAAATCTTCTACCGTAGCCCCGGCTTTACCAAGCAAGGAAATTGTGGATTTTGGCGCACCGACAGTAACATTAAGTATTTCATTATCTAAAAATATTTTCCCATCTTTTAAAATTATTTTTTTGCCGCTATTTACTTCCTTAATTAAATCTTGAGCAACTTTTAAAGCATTATCAAAAGATACATAGAAAACGATTTCTCCCTCAGGATTATATATCGGAAGAGAAGTAAAGCCCTGTTCGTGGTAATTCCATTTTTCCGCAACACTTAATTTTTTTACATCATTAAAGTTAAAAGTTACATAGCGGCTTTCTTTTAATTTATCTAAAGTCTTAGCCATATCTTTAAACTTCTCATATTCAAGAAGGTCGGCTTCGCCAAGGGCGTCGGCTTTTTTATACTCTCTTGCTAGGAAAGCGATTCTTTCTTTATTTGCTTCTAATTCTTTTTCCAAATTAGCAATAGTTCTATTTATCAACTTATCATAGGTGGAAATATCTTCCGGCTTCATCATAGTTTTATAAGTTTTAAATAAATCGCCATCTATTTCTAAGATACCTTCTTCGTTAAACTTTATTTT
>JAZKZM010000236.1:0-3219 GCA_045612685.1 Elusimicrobiaceae bacterium | reverse complement strand
AAGGTGCCATCCTTAAAAGTTGTTTTTTCCGATAAAGCAAAATCTGTTATATTAAATCCGCCGAAGGATAAGGAAATATCTTTAAAATCAATTTCTCTGTTTAATTTATTTTTTACTTGAACTTGCAGTTGCTCTTTAACTTTTTCCATCGGGAACATTATTTTTAGAGCAATTAAAACGCCAAAAAGCAAAACAACAAAAACAGCTGCCAAAATAAGTAAAATTTTAAATAGTTTTTTCATTATCTTTTCCTTTTTGTTCAAGTCTAAATTGGCGGTATCTTTCAATATCCGGCCTTATTTGGTTTAAGATATAAATTAAAACAAGTAAATCATCCCCTAGACCTAAAATTGTAAAAAAGGCTTCAGGCACAATATCTAAAGGCAAAACAAAGTAAACCGCACCGAGTAAAGCCCAACAAACAGTGGAAAGTTTCATTTTAAATTTACCGCGTAAAGTAGCAAAAACCATAGCGATAAAATCTTTTAAATCTTTAAACAAGATTATCGGATTTATACTGAATTTATTTTTTTCTTGATTATTATTTTGTTCTTCCATTTTGATTTCCTTGTGTATGGGCTTTAGAGTTTAAAAGAGATAAAAACTTCTCTTCTCTAATACCCAAAGTTGTTTCAATTATATTTAAAGCATAATCGCCTATTTTTTCAAATCCGGTTAAAATATCAGAATATAAGGTTAAAGAAAGCGGCGATTTAACTTGTTTAGAATTATAATCTCTTAATCCTTTCTGTTCTCTTAAATTATGACGGAGTTCATTTAATTTAGCTTCCCTTTCAAGAGCTTTTTTCATGACAATCGCTTTGTTTAAATTTTCTGCCAAAATTGTTTCTCTTGCTTCGTGAACAATAAGTTTTGTGCTTACACAAATAAGTTCAAGGTTTTCTAAATCTTGAGCAGAAAAAACTTTCCCCTCTTTTGTCTTTTTTAATAGTTTAGCAATATTATTTCCATGGTCGGCCATTTTTTCAAGATAATTTGTAAGATCAAAAATCTGCAATACTTCGCCAATCATATTACGGGATAATTGTTCGTGGGCAAGGTTTTGTAAAAAGGCATTTATTTTATATTCTAAAATATCGCTGTTATGTTCATAAGTATTAACTTCTTGCAAAACTCTGGTAAAAAGTTTCGGAGAAGTTGTGTTTAAAGCATGCATAATTTTGCTTAAAATGATTTCAACTAATTCTGCCATTCTATCGGCTTCTTTAGAAGCTGCTTCCAAAGAAAGTTCCGGCGTGGAAGTTATGCCTGCTTTAAGATAAATTAAATCCCCATGATCTTCTTCATTTTTCTTTAAAGGCATAATAAACATAATCAGTTTTTCAAATTGTTTAATAAAGATAAGCATTACACAAGTATTAATAACATTGAATACTGTATGAAAAGCTGCCAAATGATAGGGAATACTTGTAAGTAAAACTTCAGGACTTGTGCCTTCTGTACCCCCGGGAACAATATATGCACCAACTTTAAGAAGTTGATTAAAAAATATTATTGCCCAACTGACCCCTATTAAATTAAAAAGCAAATGCCCGAGAGCTGCGCGTTTGGCCATTTTGCTAGCCCCAATTGCTGCAATATTAGCCGTAATTGTGGTGCCGATATTTTCGCCCAATACTAAAGCTGCGGCTGTAGGATAATCAATTAACCCTTTTGCCGCACAAGTAATTGTTAAAGCCATAACTGCGCTTGAAGATTGTAAACATATTGTTAAAATTGTGCCTACCCCTACAACTCCTAAAAGCATAAATATATTATGGGGTTTAAATTTAGTAATCCAAGCTAAAACAGCAGAAGAATTTTGAATATCCGGTATAGAATTTTTAATTAAGTCTAAACCTAAAAACAAAAGACCAAAGCCGAGCATCGCTTCACCAATACGACGAACAAAAGGCCATTTTTGAATAAATTGCGAAAAGAAACCAAGCCCTATCATCGGTAAAGCAAACATTGTTATATTAACTTTAAAACCAAGTAAACTGATAAACCAAGCGGTCGTTGTTGTGCCGATATTAGCACCGAAAATTACCCCTAAAGCTTGAGATAAAGTTAAAAGCCCTGCACTTGTAAAGCCAACAACCATAACGGTAGTAGCAGAAGAAGATTGAACAATGGAAGTTGCCGCAATACCAGATAAAGTTGCGGCAAATCTGTTTGTGGTTGCTTTGGAAATTATGCTTCTTAGTTTAGTGCCGGCTGCTTTTTGCAAGCCTTCACTCATCATTTTAATACCAAGTAAGAAGACCCCTAAACCGCCAAGCAAATTCAATAGTAAGAGAATAACTTTCATTATAAAAAATCCTCATATATATTATATAAAATATAACAAAATCTTCCTTTACAAATAAAAAACAGCGGGAATTTTTATTTCCCGCTGTTTTTTAAATCAACTTAAAACAAAACTTAAAAATAAGTTGTGTTAAAGAAACTATCAACAGGTTTTGTTTTATAAGCCTGCTCAACACCTTCGGTAAGGACATTAAGCGGAACTCTGCCAAGAGAGAGAACTTTTTCGTTAAATTCTTTTTGATTGAATTTATCTTTAAGTTTCTTTTGATATTTTGCATTAAGTTTTTCAAACTCTCTTTGACCGATTAAATAAGATAATGCCTGAGCGGGATTAACTGCCATATAATCAACTTGGGCGGTTGCTTCTTCGTCGTTAATACCGGCACTTATAAGCATATCTAAAGTTTGAGTATAATTTAATTCTTTGGTTTGCATTTTAATATCTGCTAAAGCATATAAAGCCCTCTTATAATTAAGCCAAGCTATATTTAAGATATCGGCTTCGTCATCAAAATAACCTTGCTCTTGGGCAAGTTTCAAAGAATAAGCTACCCAACCGTTAAGATAGAACATATCATCAGAAATATTAACAAGCACCTGTTGGTCATCAGCGGTAGCATTATAACTCAAATTAATACCGGGCATTAATTTTTGTGCTACATCAATTTTAATATCGGAGTATGTAAAAGGTTGATAAGGTAATTCTTTATTTTCCTCTTCAGGAATATTTAAAAGCAAATCGCTTGTCTTTTTTGTAGCAAAAGGATACGGCGCTAAATAAGAAGAAAGCGTATTTGCTATTCTTAAATATCTGGGATTATTTTTTAAACCTAAAGGTAAAGACGGCATATTAAAAAAGCCTTTTTCCGTAAAGAATCTTGCTGCTTTTTGATAGGTGTCAGCATAGGT
>JAZKZM010000235.1:0-1207 GCA_045612685.1 Elusimicrobiaceae bacterium | reverse complement strand
CTTTTTCTAAAGGCGGAATTGCGTTTGCAAGCCCACTGCCTGTGATAATGGCAAGTTCCGGCTTAAAGTTTTTTGTTTTTTTGTTTATATAATTTACTGCTTTTTGTATTGTTTGTAATTGGCTCATAATATTACCCTCCTAAATAAAGAACTTATCCGAACTAAAGGCATTTTGGATATGTTCTATTTTATCTCCCGATATTGCTATTATATCAAACATTAAAGCATCAAAGGCAGGCTTTTTTGTTTTTATATAACTTAAAGCGGCGTTTATAACTCTTTTTTGTTTGGCTTTTGTTACGGCTGCCACAGGGCCGCCGAAATCGTCGGCATTTTTGCGGTATTTAACTTCCACAAAAACAAGCGTTTTATCTTTTTTGGCGATAATATCAATTTCGCCGCAAGGCAAAGTATAATTGCGCTCAATTATTTTATAACCTTGCTTTTTTAAAAAATTTGCGGCTTTATCTTCTGCTTTATTGCCTATTAATCTAAGAAAACTAAACATTTTTTGCCTTCTCAAAAATCTTTACCAAAAAGCCCGCCAAAAAGCGAAGCAATCGGCTCAAAAGTTTTTCTGTGTTCCGGACACGGACCGTATTTTTTTATTGCTTCAATATGGCTCTGCGTGCCATAACCTTTATGTCCGGCAAAATCATACTCCGGATATTGTTTTGCAACTATATCCATAAATCTATCCCTGCTAACTTTTGCAATGATACTTGCCGCTGCTACACAAAGCGAAGTCCCGTCCCCTTTCACTATTGCTTCTTGTGGGGTTGTTAAATTTGAAATTAGGCGGTTTCCGTCAACAAGAACATAAATATTATGCCCTTTAAATTTTGTTAAAGCGTGGCGCATAGCAAAAAAAGTTGCTTGCAGAATATTCATTTTGTCTATTTGCTCGCTTGAAGCAAAACCGGTGCAGTAAATTATAGGCAATTTTATAAGTTCATTAAAAATATTTTCCCTTTTTTTAGGTGTCAGTTTTTTGCTGTCATTAATTTGCTGCATTATGGGGTGGGAATATAAACTCGGCTCAATATAACAAGCAGCCGCGCAAACAGGGCCGGCCAAAGGGCCGCGCCCTGCTTCATCTACGCCTACCAATTTTGCGTTAGGATGTTTTTGCTGAAATTTTAAATCAAAATCAATTAAGGCCATAATTTATTTTAGCAATTTAGCACAAGAAATAGTAAAATATAAG
>JAZKZM010000234.1:0-1734 GCA_045612685.1 Elusimicrobiaceae bacterium | reverse complement strand
ATTCTAAAGCCCAGCAAGCACAAAATAACTCTTTTAAAAGCACAATGCAAGGGCTTAAAGAAAAAGTTTTAAATACAAATAATAGCACGCCTTTGGCGGCGTTTATCTTTCCTTTGCCGGCTTCCGTTCTTAGATTTTTGACCGGAAAACCTTTAGATATTTCTCAAACCGAACACCAAGACATAGTTAAAGCTTTTGATAATACGGAAATGCGCATTGTGGCCAAATACAATATTGAAGATATTGAGTTGACACCGGAAATGATAGGTTTTATTTTAAACACTCTTGAAGAAGAATTGGTAGTAGCTAATGTCCGCTTAAGCCGTATACACCAAATCTTAAGAGACAGCTCTAATTACTTTCAAAATATCACCAAAGTTAAAACCGCACAGGAAGAAAAGGTTTTAAATGATAAAAAAGAATTAGCCAAAGAGTATAGTAAAAAAGCAAAAGAAACCGGCGATTATAACTACTTAGATTTAGCAATTTATGAGGACCCTAATAATTATCTTTACTATCTTCAAAGAGCGCAAGCGATATTTGATGATATAAAAGATTTAGATAGAAAAGATACTTCTGTTGCTTTGGTCTATCAGGCTTTATTAAACCAGCTTTCTACCGCAACTTATTTAACGGACGAAAACCATAAGGCTTTACTTTCCATTTATGAACTTAAAGCAGAAATATATAAAAAGTTGATGCCTATTTTGGATAAGCATAGCCCCGAATATAGAGAGGCTTTTAAAGGAAATAAAGAAGCTGTGGAAGAAATAGCCTTTTTCAAAGAACAAATAAAAAATAAACAGCTTAAAAATAAGGCCGAAGAGCAAACTTCAATTGAGCAAGAACTTGATAAACTTAACACGCCTTTATTTACCTATAGCTTCCCTTTACCCGCCCAGGTTAAGAAAGTTTTGTTGGAATTTGGAATGCCAAGTATTTCTGAGCAGGAAACATTAGCCCTCAAAAGAGCTTTTGCCAATACGGAAGCGGAAATTATAAAACAAATCGGCGGCAATACTATTGCTTTCTTATGGCAGGAAATAACAATAAACTTCTTAACTACGCTTAAAAATGAGTTAAATAAAGAATCTCTTAACCAAATTTATATTAATCAAGTTTTGGAAAATACCGACGCTTATTTTGAAAAAATCCGCCGTGAAGATTCTAAACTTGCTCCTAAAACTGCCGAAGAAGTAAAAGCCGAAATACAGGCCCATTCCTCCGCCGAGCTTATAAATCAAGCCCAAGAGCAAGAAAAAGCGAGAAGTAAAAAAAGAGTGTCTTTGCTTGATAAAATAATAGCGCAGGTTTACTTTATGCAAGGTAAAAATGCCTATTATGAAAATAACAATATTCAAGAAGCTCTTACAAAATATAATTTGGCAATACTTTATAATCCTGCTGCAAAATATTATGCGGAGCGCGCTGCTATTCCTTCAGAAAATCCGCAAATTAACTTGCGTGATTATGATACAGCAGTAAACATCGCTCCTAATAATGCAGAGTATCTTTATAAACGTGCTATGTTTAAACTTAATGTCCTAAAAGATTATCAAGCTGCTTTAGAAGATTTATCTGCCGCTATTAATCTTGACCCGACAAATAAAGTTTATTATCAGTCTAGAGCTATGCTTTATTTCTATAATCTTAAAAATAAAGAAGCCGCTTTAAAAGATTTGGCTAATGCAATAAAATATTGCAAACAGGAATATGTAAATGCCCTTAAAGTTG
>JAZKZM010000233.1:0-1022 GCA_045612685.1 Elusimicrobiaceae bacterium | reverse complement strand
TATAAACAAAGTAATAGAATTTTAATTCGTAATTCCAAAAATACTCCTCTTATATTTTTTCCGGACCAATTTGGCCTTCCTTTTGAAGATATTACTTTTAAAAATAAATCCGGTATAACATTGAAAGGTTGGTTTATTCCCGCAAGAAATAAAAGCGATAAAACTATAATGTTTTTGCACGGTTGGGGTCTAAATAAAGGTGATATTTTGGCTAATACTTTTTTCTTAAGGGAAAAAGGCTTTAATCTTTTTTATTTTGATTTTAGAAGTTCCGGTGCAAGCGAGCAAGGGCCAAGTTCTATAGGGTATTTTGAAACGGAAGACGCACAAAGTGCTTTAGATTATATTTGCCAAACCCATCCAGAAGAAACAAAACATATCGGACTTTACGGACTTTCTATGGGAGCTGCGGTGGCGGTTTATACTGCTGCCCACGATAAACGGGTTGAGTGTTTACTTATAGAGGCCTGCTATTATTCTTATGAAAAGGTTGTTGCGCGTTGGGCGCGTTTACATAAACATGTTCCCTATTTCCCTATAGTTGCTTTAATTTTATTTTTTGTGCGTAAGCGTTTAGGTCTTAATCCGGAAGATTATTGCCCCAAAAATAATATTAAAAAAGTTGCTCCAAGACCTATTTTAATAATTACCGGCAAACTTGATAAACTTGCTCCGCGCCACGACGCAAGGGCTTTATTTTTGGCGGCCCGCCACCCAAAACAATTATGGCTAGTGCCGGATGCCACCCATACCGATTGTTCCCAAACGGCAGGGCCTTTTTATCAGGAAAGACTGGCGGAGTTTTTTACTAAAAATTTAGGCGTGCAAAAAGAATTATAAATCTGCAAATTCTTCTTTTGCTATTTTCTTTAGAATATTTTTTGCTTCAAGTATACTTTGCTGGGTATTTTTGGCGTATTTTTTAAGTTCAATTATACGCACAATATTATTTTGTTTAAGCAATTTTTTATTTTTTAATTTATTTTGTCCGCAAATAAAGATAACAGGTTTTTTATATTTTT
>JAZKZM010000232.1:0-1553 GCA_045612685.1 Elusimicrobiaceae bacterium | reverse complement strand
TTCAGCATCATAAGGGTTAGAATTATTAGTTTCTTGCTGGCAAATTTTTTCTGATAGTTCGTTAAAGGAAAGACATTTTCTATATTTGTTCCCATATTCAATTTGATATTGAATCGGTATTTTGGGTATATAGCATCCTACTTGAAGTTGCCCTTCCAGCCAGCAGTATCCGTCTTTAAAATAACTACTATTAGGAATTGTTATATCTAAATCTTTATAATCTGTAGCGTATTTCCCATTTGCTAAAAAATAAGCTTGCTGGGCGGAAACAACACTTTCCGCAAATACTTTTGCCTGTAAAAATCTGCTTTTAGCAACTGCCACTTGATATTGCGGCAAGGCAATAGCCGCCAAGATACCGATTATTAAAACGACTACTAACAACTCTATTAGCGTAAATGCGCGGTTTTTCATACTTGGACCTCTTTTGTAATTAAAATTGATAAAAGTAGTTTATCAAAAAAAAAAAAATAAGCAAGACTTTTCTAAAATATCGTCCTACAAAGATGTTTTGGCTTTTGCGGTGCAAAAGCAATATAATTTGCTACTCTTTTTACAAAAAATGTTTCAACACGCAATACCCCACATCTTACACCTCCCCTCTTTAAAAAAGAAGGGAGGGAAATATATGAAGTTTTTGCAAGGATTTTGCGTTTAGAGCAGGCTTGCCGAGCAAAGTATATCCCGAGAGGCGCTAGCCCCGTATATATGAGAGAGGCATAACTCCCTATAAACGCAAAAACTGAAGCAAAAAAATGTTATAGTAGTTCTTGGGGTATAGCCCTAATAACTTCCTTACAATTAACTTCGGGCGCCATAGAATATTGTTTTAAGATGACAGGTTGCACTTTTTTATAAGTTTGCCCGTCTTTAGAATAAAATTGACGGGTGTTGCATTTATAAGTTTTATCTTTTATAAGATAATATTGATGTTTATCAAATTCCGGCTCAATTTTGGTATTAAGAGCTTTACCAAAAGCTTCTTTAAATTTTACATCGGAAGGTAAAGATTTTTCAAAATCATTAACTATTTTAGCGATATCATCGGTAAAATTGCCGTCAAGCACACCTAAAACGCTATAATCATCAAATTTAAAATACTCATCTTTACCGATATTATCATAAACTGCTGTTTTGCAAACTCTATCTTTAGCATATCCGTCAATAAAATCAATCGTATAAACAGGGGTGCATTTTAAATATGGCTCTTGGCGCATTACATTGATATAAGATAAAGTATGCTCGCATTTAAGAGGAATTTTGGCCTTATATTCCGTGCCAAAAAAGCCTTTCATATAAGCTCTGATAGACCTTTCCATCTCGCTATGATTGCGCTTAAGCAGGCCATATTCATAATGAAGAAGCGGATCTGAAAAAACTGCGGCGGCGGCTTTATTAATTTCATAATTTTCTTCTTTGGCGCTAAATTTATCATTGTTTATCATTATAAAAAATTTGCCCACTAATACATTATTGACTTTAAAATTATTATTTTGGGATAACTTTTCAAGTAAAGGTTTTTTGAAATCTGTTTTAAGAAATTCGGGATATTT
>JAZKZM010000231.1:0-4783 GCA_045612685.1 Elusimicrobiaceae bacterium | reverse complement strand
ATAGCAGCGCCCTTTGGGCGCGGTTCCCACTATACCTTGTCTTAAAGAAAATAAAAAATAGGTCGGGGAATTTTATTGCCCCTAAAAAATCCTCGCAAAATAATGTGCTCTGCTTTGGCAAAATTTGGGTCAAATTTTCGCTGAAAAATAGTCAAAAGAGAACAAATTTTGTAAAAAGAGTAGCGCAAAAAATTGCTTTTGCAAAGCAAAAGCCAGCGCGCTTTTGTAGGATGAAGATTTTAGAAAAGACTTGCTTATTTTTTTTTTTTGCTAAACTACTTTTATAAATTTAATCAAAATAAGAGGGGGTTTTATGAAAAACCGCGCATTCACGCTTATAGAATTATTAGTCGTTGTTTTAATTATTGGTATCTTGGCAGCTATCGCTGTTCCGCAATACCAAAAAGCAGTATGGAAAGCACGCTCAAGGCAAATGTTAGTGTCTATCAAAGCTGTAAAAGATGCAAGCCAAGCATATTATCTTGCCCACAATGAATACCCAACTAAATTTTCCGATTTAGATATTAGTTTAACCGGTTATGATAAAGAATGTCAAAATCCTTTTGGAGATAAAACAGATTGTTTGGCTAATGATAGTAGCGAATTAACCATGAACTCTTATCACGAAATTCTTGCTACTTTTCCAAACGGACCTTATCAATGGGACGCTTTTTTGGTTAGGCAAGAACCGGTTTTTAATGGAGAGGTTTCTTTAAATAAAATCTTGTGTTATCACCATACGGCTTTGCACGAAAAAAATATGTGCACGGAGTTTTTTGGCTGCGAAGTTGAATTGGAAGCCAACGGCGATAATTATTATTCCTGCCCTAATTTATAAGCTAAACTTTTACCAAATCAAAATTCTTATCAAAAATATTAAAAGATATTTTTTTGCCTTTTTTAAAAACACCTTCCGCCGCGCCAAAAAGTTTTGCTGGGTTTTCGCACGCGCACAAAAACGCTTCTTCGGGCTTAAGGCCATAAGTAATTAAATTTTTTAAACCTTGCGCCATTGTTAAAGCAGAGCCGGCAATAACGCTGTCTTTTTTACGCACAAAAACGCCGTTTTTCAAAACGACTTCTTCGCCGTTGGCAAGCCCGCTTTTTTTGCCGCAAGGTGTTAAACTATCGGTAATCAAAACAATTTTATTTATATCTTTTAGCGCAAAAACAAGTTTTAAAACTTTGGGCTTAATATGCACGCCGTCAGCCAAAATCTCAAGCGAAAAATCTTTATTAATAAGACCCGCACCGACGGCCCCCGGCTCTCTGTGATGCAAAGCACTCATCGCCAAAAAGAAATGTGTTATATGCTTTGCGCCAAGTTTAAAAGCACTTTGCATATCTTGAAAAGTTGCATTTGTGTGGCCTAGTTGCAACATAACTTTATTTTTACGCGCCCAAGCGGCAAGTTTATTAAAATTTTTTAACTCGGGCGCAGCTGTGATAGAAACAATTTTTCCTTCAGCCGCCGCGTATAATTTTTCAATTAAATTAATATCAATTGCTTTTATATCTTTTAGCTTCATTACGCCCGGTTTTTCAGGCGATAAAAACGGCCCTTCCAAGTGAAAGCCGATAATTCTTGCGCCCTTTTCTTTACCGATAACAGCGGCAAAACTTTTTAATTTTTTTATCATTTCACTTGGCGCATCGGGGTATAATGTCGGGCAAAAAGCACCGACACCGATTTTAAAAAGTGCCTTAGATAAATTAAGCAAATCTTCTGCTTTTCCGTCTGCGCCAAAGCCAAAAGCACCATGAATATGCGTATCAACAAATTTCGGCGCAAAATATTTGCCTTTTAAATCAATAATTTTATCCGCTTTCATTTTTGCTGATTTACCAAAAATAAAATCTTCCAAAATGCCGTTATTTATAACGGCAGAACCAAGTTTAAATTTTCCGTTTAAAAAAATATTTGCGTTTTTATAAATTATTCTCATAACTAAATTATATAAAACTAAAGCTCAAAATTTTTGTATAATATTTATATGCTAAAAAATATTAAACATTCCCCCTTTATGATGTTGTCTATCTTGCTTAAAGATAGCCTCGGGGTTTGATATTTTTTAAAAAAGCTTTTTGTTAAAACCCCAAAATTTAAAAAAGTTTTGGGGTTTTAAATTTAAGCAAAAAGAAAAAACTAAAAGTAAAATTATTTGTTTAAAGTAAAACAAAAAGAACAAACAAATAATTAGGATTGGAGGAATCCATGCAAGACGCTGCAACACGCAATATAACAAAACACGGCCACCCTAAAGGGCTTTATATGCTCTTTATGGTTGAAATGTGGGAAAGGTTCAATTATTATGGTATGAGAGCATTGCTTTCCCTCTTTATGATAAGTGCTGTTATTAACTTTTCTAAAGATGCCGCAAGCAAAGTGTATGGTATGTTTACCGCACTTGTTTATTTGACCCCTGTTTTAGGTGGTTATTTAGCTGATAGATTTATCGGCAAACGCCATTCTATTACAATCGGTGCTATTTTGATGGCTCTTGGTCAATTTTCACTTGCTTCTTACGAAATTATTAATCCTAGAGTTGCATTGGCAATCGGTTTAACTTTAATTATTATCGGTAATGGTTTCTTTAAACCTAATATTTCCACAATCGTCGGTGAACTTTATGAACCCAATGACCCTAGACGCGACAGCGGTTTTACCATTTTCTATATGGGTATTAACTTGGGTGCTTTCTTTGCTCCGTTTATCTGCGGTTTCTTTGGCGAGCCGAGCGATCCTTTCAGTATGCTTGAAGCCTATAAATGGAAATACGGCTTTATGGCAGCCGGTATCGGTATGGTAATCGGTTTGGTTTGGTATCTTGTTTCCCAAAAGAAATATCTTGGCGAAATTGGTTTATACCCCGTTACCAGCAAAAAATCCGTTGAACATGTTTCCGATGCTCCTTTAACACAAGAAGAATGGGATAAAATTAAAGCAATATTTACCTTTGTGTTCTTTGCCGTATTCTTCTTTGCTTTCTTTGAACAAGCAGGCACATCTCTTAACTTCTTTGCTTTAGAGGCAACCAAACTTGATTATACAATCTTCGGGCATAATATCACTTTGAAAGCGGCTTATTTCCAAGCTGTTAACCCGATATTTGTTATGCTTCTTGCCCCGATATTTGCAAAAATGTGGATAAAAATGGGCGAAAAAGAACCCTCTATCCCGACTAAATTTGGTTGGGGTTTATTCTTACAAGGTTTAGGTTTCGTTGCTATTGCAATCGGCGCAAGTCTTTATTTGACTGGCGGCCAACCCGTAAGCGCAATTTGGTTAATTTTAACTTATATGCTTTGCACCATGGGTGAACTTTGCCTGTCCCCTGTCGGTTTATCAATGGTAACAAAACTTGCCCCGCTTAAATTCTTATCTTTATTTATGGGCGTTTGGCTTATGGCAAGTTTCTTTGGTAATATTCTTGCCGGCTTGCTCGCCAGCAGATACGAAAGCTGGTCTCTTACAACCTTATTCTCCGTGCCGGCAATCGGCTCTATCGTGTTTGGTATAATTATGTGGTGTATGACCCGCAAAATCCAGCATTGGATGCACGGCGTAAAATAAGAAGTGTTTTTACTAAAAAAGGGGCTTCTCAAAAAATTTTGAGGGCTCCTTTTTTTATGCTTCGGCTTTTTTCCTCTTTTTTATTTTTTTAAGGCTTCGGATACACGGGCCTCCCGGCCGCTCTAGGTATACCTTGCCTTAAAGAAAATAAAAAATAGGTCGGCGTGGCTTTGCCCACGCCTAAAAAATCCTTGCAAAAATATTTGCTCTGCTTGGGCGTAGTTTGAGTCGCAAATCCTTGCAAAACTTGGCTTTAGCTTTTGGGCTATTTTTAATTTTTTAGAAATTTCGGATACGCGGGGCCGTGGGCACAAACTTTGTGTTGCCACCCGCTCTAGGTATACCTCATTTCTAAAAGCGTTTTTTCTTTAGAAAAAAGAAAAAACTAATTAAAACTATCTCCAAAATCCTCTCTGAAAAAATCAAAAATAGAACAAATTTTATAAAAAGTGTAGCACAAAAAATTGCTTTTGCAACGCAAAAGCCAAAACACATTTGTAGGACGATATTTTAGAAAAGTCTTGCTTATTTTTTTTTTTTTGATAAACTACTTTTATAATTTAATCATTTAAAGAGGTCCAAGTATGAAAACCCGCGCATTTACATTAATAGAGTTATTAGTCGTTGTTTTAATAATTGGTATTTTAGCAGCGATTGCCGTTCCGCAGTATCAAAAAGCAGTTATGCAAAGCCGTGCCACTCAGTTATTAACAGCAACAAAACAACTTTGGGATGCGCAAGAAGCCTATTTTTTACAACACGGAAAATATACTACAAAAATAGACGATCTTGATATAAGTTTCCCCAATGCAACAGGTTCCGCTTTTTATGTTAAAGATGATACTGATTGCGGATTTAGCCAATATAATTATGTTTATTGTCGTTCACAGCCGATGAATGTCGCTATTGTTCAACTTTACGCAGGTAAGGCAGAGTGTTATAGTTATGGCCCTACAAATTATAATGGCGATGCTTTATGCCAACTTATTTCTAAAAAAACAACTTATCAAACAGGTTGCGGAACGCCCGAGTGCCACATATATGCTATAAATTATTAATATTTTCTTCGGTTTTATATAAACAAAAACCCCTATCGTTTGATAGGGGTTTTTAAATTCTTCCAAGAAATTAACCAACAGATTAACGTTTGGAGAATTGGAAGCGTTTGCGCGCACCGGGTTGACCCGGTTTTTTGCGTTCCACCATACG
>JAZKZM010000230.1:0-1223 GCA_045612685.1 Elusimicrobiaceae bacterium | reverse complement strand
CATAAGGGCTAAAAGGTCTGTTTTGGTTAACGGGTTTTGCAGCTTGATAAAGTTTTTTAAAATCCTTAATTGCTCCCGATCCCTCAAGAGCGCATCATACTTTGCCTCGGTGATCTCTACCGAGCTTGCGATAATTTTAGTTAATGCCGATACTGCCATATTTACTGCCTCCTTTTAATTGTTTCTCGTGAAACATTATGTATTTTATTGTTGCGTTGTGAAACATTAAATATCAAAAATATTAACTTGTATACCTCTTGATATTCTCGCCTTTGCATACTCGCATTGATTTTCGCTTAGTTCAATATAATAGCCTTTTCTATTTCTACATTCGCAAGCGTACATAGTTGTACCAGTGCCGCTAAAATTATCTAAAACTACATCCTGATTGGTTATATATCGGTTAATCAGTTGAAAAACAAAATCACTTGAAAATGTTGCTTTGTTTAAATCGGTAGAGGCATCGTTATTTTTCGCCTCAAAGTAGTTAAATACATTCTCGTAAATCGCCTGCTTTGTATCTTCTCTATACCCTACGATATTTTTGTTAGTAGTAAAAGTATAAAACTCATTTCTACGGCAAAAAACATAGACAAACTCACAAATTCTCGTCATTTTGTTATTAGATACATTATTAGGTGTTGCCGTTTGCTTTTTCCATACAAGAATATCAGCTATTGTAAAGTTTGTTCGCTTTAATAACTCTGCTATGCATAAGCTCATACATTCTGTGTTTTCTGTGCCATAGCTCATATTCCATAATATACACCCATTAGCATTTAGTAGCTTTTCGTACCGTGCAAAAATATTTACGATCCACTCTATATATTCCTCGTTTGTCATACCGTCCTTATACAAATCGTAACCCCTATCGGTAGAATTAGGACGGATAATGTTATACGGTGGCGATGTTAACACCTTATCTACTTTGCAACCGCTATTGATTAAATAATCCATAACCTCTATGCAATCGCCATTATATAAGGTAGAAAATCCAGTTGTAAAATATGGTTTAAAATTCATAATTTCTTTTTATTTGTAACCTCCTTTGTTGCGTTCCGTAGCATTGAAAGCGTGCGCTTTGCTCTGCTTGTTGCTTAAAAGCCTTAAATTTCGGGGTTTTGTAGTTTCCATATCTGCTCACCGTCCAGGTTAAAATATGTTTGTATGGTCTGCCATACCTTTTTAGATCCTCGGCGCTTGCCGTTCTCAATAAAATTATA
>JAZKZM010000229.1:0-1808 GCA_045612685.1 Elusimicrobiaceae bacterium | reverse complement strand
TAATTAAATTTTATCTAGGTAGTAAAGAAAGCAAAATGCTTTTTAAGACAATAGACGGGTCATTATAGGTGGAACTTTTAAAACCCATATCGGCTTCAATTATCTTATCTAAAATTTTAAGTAAAGTTTGCTCGCTTGGCATTATTCCGGCTTTGGCAACAAGGCGGCTTTCCCACGGGAAAAGCCCGGCATAGTCAATAATTTCACTTGTGGAAAGACCGGCATTACTTAAATGTTTTATTCTAAACATTTTTTCCGTGCACATAGTAATCTGCGCAAGCAAACTAACAGGCGTTTGACCTTCTTTAAGCATATTATTAACCGCTTTTAAGGCAGCAGTTCTATTGCCGTCCATAATGGCATTTGAAAGGGCGTAAGGGTTTTCTTCTTTGTTAAAACCGATACTTGCCAAAACTTCTGCTTGAGTGATTTTTTTATTTGCGGCATTTTGTTTGTATAGAAAAAGTTTATCAAGTTCGGTATTAATTGCCTGCATATTGCCGCCGGTCAAATCAACCAAAGTAAAAAGGGCCTCTTGTTCAAAAGAAAAGCCGGCTTCTTTTGCCTTTTCGTTTATCCAAGAGTTAAGGGCGAGGCCTTTTAAGTCGGTAAAATCAATATGAACGCCAAGGTCGCTTAAAGAATTTTCTAAAACTTTATCTTTTTTTGATTTCTTTGAGTCATTATGTAAAACAATAAAACAAGTGGTAAGACAAGGGTTTTCAAGATAGCCGCAAAGCGCTTTTAGGGCATTAGAGTTCTTTTTAAATTTATCAGCATTATTTAAGATGATTAGGCGCGTTGGATTAAAAACAGGTGCGGTATTGGCAAGGCAAATTAGACCCGCCATATCGCAACTAGAGGCGTCTTCCTTTTGAAAATTAAAGTCATCGGGCTTGAGTGCTTCTTTTATTTTTGCAATATATTCCTGTTTTAAATAAACATTATCGCCAGTAAACAAATAAACGGGCGCAAAAGTGCCGCCTGAAATATCTGCTTTTAATTTTGATAAATCTTTAATGCTCATTGTCTTGTAATAGTTGTTTGATTTGGGTTTGGCTGTATAGTTTGGCGTGTTTGCGTTTGAATTGAACCAAAGCCGTCTATTGTTCTTTTAACTATCATTTTGGCAAAGTTTTGCCAAAGTTTTTCCCTGGCTTGTTCTTCGCTTAAACCGCCGGGCAAGGTGGAAGCAGAATAAGTATAAACTTGCACTAGCCCCGGCTCTTGCCAGATAGTTTCATTGCTTGTTTTATCAATAAAGCGCAAATTCAAAAGCACTTCCATACGATAAACCGTAGGCACAAGTTGGGTATCATATTGAACAGGCACAAGGATATAGCGCATAATTTCGCCCGCTAAAACGCCGTCGGCCTGGTCTTCATTGACAATAGAATACATACCATTATTTAAAAACTCATCCACGACAGAAATTGTTAATCTGTCCTCTAAAGCAAAAACTTCGGTCCTGTTGATAAACGGGCGCACGTGAATTTTTTTGATATGCTGCGGCAAAATTTGCGCATTTGGTTTATAATAAATATTATCCTGCACTTCTGCGCAAGCGCAAAGCAAAAGTAAGGGTAAGATTAACAATTTTTTCATTTTTCACCTCTTAGGCCGGTTTTACAACAATACTAACCATACGGACCGGCACTACTATTATTTTAACTATACTTTGGCCCGAAAGCAAGGCCTTTATTTTAGGGCTGTTTAAAGCGGCTTGTTGCATTTCCTCTTTAGAAGCGCTGGCATTGATTTTAATTCTATCTTTAATTTTACCATTGACTTGAACGGCGATTTCTTTT
>JAZKZM010000228.1:0-5288 GCA_045612685.1 Elusimicrobiaceae bacterium | reverse complement strand
ATTGATAGACTTCTTGAAAAAGAAGTTGTTGAAGCAAAAGAAATTAATGAAATTTTGCATATAGAAGAACCTGCGGAAAAAGAAACAAAGGAAACTGAAGAAGTTAAAGAAGATTTATCAAACGAAACTTCTAAAAAGGAGAATAACTAATGCCTAAATATTTTGGGACAGACGGCGTTAGAGCTGTTGCTGGGGAATATCCCTTAGTCAAAGATTTTATTGAAAAACTTGGATATTCTGCTTTAAAAGAATTAAGTATAACAAGTAAAAACAAGAATAAATTTGTTATTATGGCAGAAGATTCCCGCATTTCCGGCCCAACAATCAGCAAGCATTTAATCCGCGGTATTAAAGCGGCCGGCTATGATGTTTGGCACCTTGGCATCGCACCGACTCCGGCAGTATCTTATTTAACCAAAAAATATAAAGCAATTTGCGGTGTTGTAATTTCGGCCAGTCATAATCCGGCAGAATTTAACGGAATAAAATTCTTTTCTTCCAAAGGCACTAAACTTGATGAAAAACTTGAAACAAAAATTGAAAATCTTTTGGAAAAAACAAAAAAAATCCCTGCCGTAAAAGCGGGCTCAAAATCTTATAAAAAACCGCAACTTTTAGAAGAATATAAAGAATTTTTAAAATCTTTGTGGCCCAAAGATATTTCCTTAAAAGGCACAAAAATCGTTCTTGATTGCGCAAACGGTGCCACTTCTGTTATCGCGCCAAAAGTTTTTAAAGAACTTGGCGCAACGGTAAAAGTTATCGCAAACAAACCAACCGGCTTAAATATCAATAAACAAGTCGGCGCTTTGTTTACCCAAAAAATGCAAGATACAACTAAAAAGTATCAGGCCTTAGTTGGTTTTTCTTTTGACGGCGACGGCGATAGATTAATTGCCTCTGATGAAAAAGGCCATCAACTTGACGGCGATAATATTATTTCCGCCTGTGCCTTATTTTTAAAGGAAAAAGATTTACTTAAAAATAATAAAGTTGTTTTAACAATAATGGCAAATCTCGGTCTTATTAATTATTTAAAGCAAAACGGCATTGAGCCGCTTTTAACAAAAGTGGGCGATAAATATGTTTTTGAATCTTTAAATAAAGAAAAACTTTCACTCGGTGGCGAAACAAGCGGCCACATTATTTTTAAAGATATTGCAGATACAGGCGACGGCCTTATTTGCGCTTTAGAATTCTTGGCAGTTTTAAAGAAAAGTGGCAAAAAACCTTCTTGGTATAAAGAACAATGGCAAAAATATCCTTTAAATTTGCTTCCTGTCAGAACACCTAAAAAAGTTCCTTTGGAAGAAGTTGACGGCTTTTTGTCTTATCTTGAAAAGTTGCAAAAGCAACTAGGCCAGACGGGGCGTATTTTGGTGCGCTATTCCGGCACAGAGCCGCTACTTAGAATTTTGGTTGAAGGCCAAAATAAAGAAGAAGTCCAAAAACTTAGCTTAGATATTGCGGAATTTTATAAAATAAAAATGAAAATAGGTTAAGGGGAAATTTATGATTACAGATATCCAATTAGGTGTAAATATTGACCATATTGCAACCTTGCGTCAGGCCAGGGGGGAATCTTACCCCGATATTCTTGAGGCGGCCAAAACTTTACTTTCTTTAGGGGCAGATTATATTGTTATTCATATACGCCAAGATAGAAGGCATATTCAGGAAACAGATTTACAAAGATTATGCAGTGCTTTTGCCGCTAAAATACATTTGGAAATGGCCCCGAGTGAAGAAATGATAGAACTTGCCCTTAAATATAAACCGGGTTCCGTTTGTTTAGTGCCGGAATATCCAAATGAGTTAACAACTTCCGGCGGTTTAAAAATTGAAGAAAAAGATAAAGAAAGTTTAAAACAAAAAATTAAATGCCTTAAAAAAGCAGGTATAAGAGTCAGTTTATTTATTGACCCAAAGGCAAATGCCGTTCGCACGGCCTATAATTTAGGCGCAGATATTGTTGAAATTTGCACAAAAGATTATAGCAAAGCCAAAACCCAAAAACAGGCCCAGGCCTTGCTTAGCGAAGTTTCTTTGTGTGCTTTACTCGGGCGTGAACTTAATTTAGAAGTCCACAGCGGGCACGGCCTTACTTATGAAAATGTGCGCGAAGTTGCTTTAATAGATGCTATGCAATGTTTAAATATCGGTTTTTCTATTATTGCAAGGAGCGTTTTTGTCGGTTTGCCACAAGCCTTGCTTGAAATGAGAAATTTACTTTATAGGGAGTAGTTTTTATGTGCGGAATAGTTGCTTATAGCGGTAAAAAAGATTGTGCCAAAATAATAATTGACGGTCTTAAAAAATTGGAATACAGGGGTTATGATTCTGCCGGTATTTCTTTAGAAAAAGATAATAAAATTATAACTTTAAAAGCCATTGGCCGCGTTGATAATCTTGAAAAGTTAGTAAATAAAGAAGAAGGCCAAAGTTTTTGTGCTATAGGCCATACCCGCTGGGCAACACACGGCAAACCTTGCGAAGTTAACTCCCACCCGCATAATGATTGCACGGATTCAATTTCTATAGTCCACAATGGTATTATTGAAAATTATGCCGTCTTAAAAAAAGAACTTGAAGCAAAAGGTCATATTTTTAAATCACAAACCGATAGTGAAGTTGTGGCCCATTTAATAGAAGAAAATCTTAAAACACAAGATTTTACTCATGCTTTTTGCCAAACCATTAAACAAGTGCGCGGCGCATACGCCATTGCCGCTTTGTATATCAAAGAACCGGGCAAAATAATGGCAGCCAAAAACCAAAGCCCTTTAGTGTTAGGTATAGCAAAAGAAGGTGTTTTTCTTGCTTCTGATGTGCCGGCCTTTTTGGCCCACACAAATAAAGCCGTATTTTTGGAAGACGGTGATATCGCGCAAATTGAAGGCTCTTCTTATAAAATTTTCAATACAGATTTACAAGAACAGATCCGCAAAGTAAATGAAGTTAATTGGGATATTACAACAGCCCAAAAAGGCGGCTATAAGCATTTTATGCTTAAAGAAATTTACGAACAGCCGCGCAGCGCGCAAGATACTTTACGCACTTTAAAAGGAAGTTTAGAGCAAGCCTTTGGTTTAACTAAAGAAGAAGCCAAAAAAATAAAAGGTGTTTATCTTGTTGCCTGCGGCACGGCCTATCACGCTTCTTTATGTGCAAAATATATGCTTGAAGATTTTGCGCAAATTCCCGTTGAAGTAGAAACCGCTTCGGAATTTAAATACCGCAAAATTGCTTTTTGTAAAGATTGGCTTTTTATTGCAGTTAGCCAATCAGGCGAAACGGCCGATACTATTGCCGCAATCAAAAACGCTAAAGCGGCCGGTCTTAAAATAATGAGTATTTGCAATGTTGTTGGCTCCACTATTACACGCCTTAGCGATACTACTTTATATACTCATTGCGGGCCGGAAATCAGTGTTGCTTCTACTAAAGCCTTCACTTCCCAACTTGTTGTTTTGTATAGTTTTGCTTTGAACTTGGCTTTTGCTTTAGGTCGTTTAACTAAAACGGAATTTGATTCTCTTTACTCAAGTTTGGAAAAAATTCCTGAACTTATGAAGGAAGTTTTAAGCCAAGATATTAAAATAAAACAACTTGCAAAAGAAGTTTATACAAAAAAAGATTTTATTTTTCTTGGTCGCAATTCTTCTTATCCTATTGCTCTTGAAGGTGCTTTAAAATTAAAGGAAATTTCCTATCTCCACGCCGAAGGTTTTGCCGCAGGCGAAATTAAACACGGCCCTATTGCTGTTATTGAAGAAGGAACGCCCGTTCTTGCCTTAGTCCCGCAAGGTGTTTTGGAAGAAAAAATGATTTCCAACTGCCAAGAAGTTAAAGCGCGCGGCGCACAAGTTATTGTTATAAGCGATAATAAAGGCGATTCTAAAACAATAAATATTCCTTTTGAAAAAGAATTTTTATTCCCTATTTTAAGCGCAATAGTTCTGCAATTTTTTGCTTATTATATTGCTGTGTTTAGAGGGCGTGATGTTGACCGTCCGCGCAATTTAGCCAAAAGCGTAACCGTTGAATAAATATGCAAATAGTTAATATCGGAACGGATATAGAAGAGGTCCGCCGTTTTGAAAAATTAGATATAAGAACTTTGCGCCGTTTGTTTACCCAAGAAGAACTTGCCTATTGTTTAAAAAGCAAAAATAAAGCGCAGCATTTAGCCGTTCGCTTTGCCGCAAAAGAGGCAGTTTTTAAAGCATTACCCTTTGAAGAAATTGCTTTGAAAAAGATAGAAGTTATTAGAAAAGCAGGGCAAAAACCGCAAATTGCCGTCTATGATGAGCGCGCAAAAGATTTAATTTTTAAACTTTCTTTATCCCACACAAAAAATAATGCTATTGCTTTTGTTATTATCTTAAAAGGTAAATAATGGCAAAAATAAAACAAATAACAAAAACTTTTTTCAAAAAGAATTTTCCTAAAAGAAAAAAAGATTCTTATAAAAATCTTAACGGAAAAGTTTTTATTTTTGCCGGTTCAAAAACAATGCCCGGGGCAGCAGTCTTATGCGCCAGAGCGGCTTATCAGGCAGGGGCGGGTTTTGTTTCTTTAGCGATTCCAGAAGAAATTTTGCCTGCTTGTCTAGAGGCCGTGCCTGAAGCCTTATTTTTGCAAGTTTCCAAAAATCCTTTAAAAGAAATTATAAATTATTTAAAGAGTATACCGCATGATATTTTGCTTGTTGGCCCGGGTTTAACAAAAGAACGCGCAAAAATACTTTTGCCGCTTTTAAAGCAAACAAAAATGCCAGCAGTTATAGATGGCGACGCTCTAAACGCACTTGCTTTAGCAGGTCTTGAAAATTTGCCTAAAAATAAAGAAATAAAATATATTTTAACCCCGCACGCAGGCGAAGCAAAACGCTTGTTAAAACAAGATTTAACAGGCGCGGCTGCCGCTATTACTCTATCTCAAAAAAGCGGAGCGATAAGTTTATTTAAAGGGCCAAAAACAAAAGTAGCTCTTGGCAAAAAAGTTTGGCAAAATACTACGGGAAACGCAGGCCTTGCCAAAGCCGGCAGCGGCGATACTCTTGCCGGAATAATTGCCGGTATTTACGCTCAGTTATTAAAGCAAAATCAAAAAAATGCCGCTTTAAACAGCACGCTTTTAGGTGTTTATTTACATGGCAAAGCAGCAGATATTGCAGCAAAAAAATATAGCAAAACTTCGCTTATGGCAAGCCAAGTTTGCAAGGAAATTCCTTCTGTTTTAAAGGAAAACTTTTTATAAAAATTATAAAATATTTTTATGTATAT
>JAZKZM010000227.1:0-3205 GCA_045612685.1 Elusimicrobiaceae bacterium | reverse complement strand
GTTTTTCCAATTCTCCGTCAGAGAAGTTTTAGAAAATATTTGTAAGTGTGGCGCAAAAAACACTTTTGCAAAGCAAAAGCCAAAAACTTTTGTAGGAACAATAGGCAAAATAAAAAACCCCGCTTTCTAAATTGAAAACGGGGTTTTTACTACTCAAATTACAAGAGAATTATTTTTGATACTTGTTTCTCTTTGTATAGTGAGTGTGGAGCAAGTGGTGGGCCTTTTCGCTTAAAGGTGCGCCAAGATAATCTGCGTATAATTTCTTAATAGCAGGGTTTTGATGGCTGCATCTGATTTGGGCGTGTTCATCTTCTTTATAAAGACCTTTTGCTCTTAAAACTCTAAGTTCGTCGGTTACGCCATAAGGTTGACCGCCGCCGGCCACACAACCGCCTTGGCAGGCCATAACTTCCACAAAGTGATAAGGAAGTTCCTTACCTTGTTCTTTTGCCTTTTTAATCTTTTTGAGTAAGGCATCAACATTGCCAAGGCCGTGGGCAACTGCCACGCGGACTTCCGTTCCGCCGACATCAACTTTAGCTTCCTTAATACCTTTAAGGCCGCGGACTTTTTTGAAATTAACATCTTTAAGTTCAGAACCTGTAACAAGGTTATAGGCAGTTCTTAAAGCCGCTTCCATAACACCGCCGGTTGCACCGAAAATTGTGCCGGCACCGGTATATTCGGATAAGACATCATCGCCTTTTCTGTCTTCAAGATTATTGAAGTCAATACCTGCTTGCTTAATCATTCTTGCAATTTCGCGGGTTGTTAAGACAAGGTCAACATCCGGATAACCGCTTGCTGACATATCTTTATCTCTGCTGATTTCATATTTCTTTGCTGTGCAAGGCATTATGGAAACAACAAAAATATTTTTGGGGTCAATATTGTGTTTTTCAGCATAGAAAGTTTTTGCTAAAACACCGACCATTTCGTGCGGAGATTTGGCTGAAGAAACATGGTCAAGCATATCGCCGTGGTTCTTTTCAACAAAATCAACCCAAGCAGGGCAGCAGCTTGTAATCAAAGGCAAGACGCCGCCGCTGGTTAAGCGGTGTTTAAATTCACTTGCTTCTTCCAAAATGGTTAAATCTGCGCCGGTATTTGTATCAAAAACAGCGTTAAAACCAAGTTGATATAAAGCGCTGGTTAATTTGCCGGTTAAGTTCTTGCCGACGGGATAGCCAAAGGCTTCGCCGATTGCAACACGAACTGCAGGAGCAAATTGAACGACGCAATATTTCTTTTCATCAGCAAGGGCAGCCCAAGCTGTTTTGGTTTCATCCTGTTCAACAATAGCGCCAACAGGGCAGTGTGCGGAGCATTGACCGCAGTTCACGCAAGGTGAATCTTTTAAGTCAATATCGCCTGCTGCTGATAAATAGGTTTTAATACCTCTCTTTAAGAAAGATAAAGCCCAAACATCTTGCACTTTTTGGCAAACTTGCACGCATCTGCCGCATTGGATACATTTTGAAGTATCAATGCAAATACCTTTTGCGCTGTTATCTTTTTTGTGTTTGTGGCTATTTAAAATATTAGGGAAGTGATTTTCTCTGATACCGAAATCAGCTGCGAGTTTTTGAAGTTCGCAATTTTGGTTTCTGGGGCAGGTTAAGCAATCTTTAGGGTGATTGGACATAATAAGTTCAAGCACACTTCTGCGCACAGAAACGATTTCCGGGTCGTGGGTAATAACTTCCATACCTTCGGTAATTTCGGTTGTGCAGGCACGCAAGATTTTGTTTGAACCTTTAACTTTGACTATACAAAGACCGCAACCGCCGGTTGCTTCAAGGTCTTCGTGTTTGCAAAGCGTGGGGATGTTAACATTTGCCACGCGTGCTGCATCTAAAATGGAAGTTCCTTCTTTAACTTCAATATCTTTTCCGTTTATTTTTGCTTTAATCATAAAATTCTAACCTCTGGTAATTGCTTTAAGTTTGCAAGTATTAAAGCATTGTCCGCATTTAATACATTTAGATTGGTCAATAACATGTTTCTGTCTAAGTTCACCTGAAATTGCACCAACGGGGCAAGCTTTTTTGCACATACCGCAGCCAACGCATTTATCGGTAATTTCAAATCTTGCTAAGTTTTTGCATTTACCGGTGTGGCAGCGTTTATCTTTAATATGTTCGTCATATTCGTGTCTGAAGAATTTGAGTGTGGAAAGAACCGGGTTCGGTGCGGTTTGACCCAAAGCACAGAGGGAGGCTCTTTTCATAGCTGTTGCAATTTCTTCAATCTTTTGTAAATCTTCTTCCTTGGCAGTGCCGTCGGTAATTTTGTTTAAATAACCGAGTAATTGATATCCGCCGATACGGCAAGGAGCGCATTTACCGCAAGATTCATCAACGCAGAATTCAAGGTAGAATTTAGCAATATCTACCATACAATCTGTTTCGTCCATAACGATAAGACCGCCTGAACCCATAATTGAACCGATTTCCTGTAAGGATTCATAGGTAATAGGCATATGGAAGTGGTCGCCGTCAATAACACCGCCGGAAGGACCGCCGGTTTGAACGGCTTTAACTTTATCGCCGTGTAAAGGACCGCCGCCGATATCATAGACAACTTCTTTTACGGTAATACCTAAAGGTACTTCAATAAGACCGGTGTTTTTAACTTTACCTGTCATAGCAAAAACTTTTGTGCCGGTGGATTTACCTGAACCCATAGCACCATACCAAGCACCGCCCTTTGTCATAATATAAGGAACGTTTGCTAAAGTTTCTACATTGTTAATAGAGGTCGGTTTGCCCCATAAACCTTTAACAGCCGGGAAAGGCGGTTTAGGTCTGGGTGTGCCTCTGTTACCTTCAATAGAGGTAATAAGAGCGGTTTCTTCGCCGCAGACAAAAGCGCCTGCACCGAATCTGATTTCCAAATCATAATCAAAACCGCTGCCTAAAATGTTTTTACCTAAAAGACCTTTTTTGTAGCAGGCATCAATGGCTTTTTGCACGCGTTCAATGGCTAAAGGATATTCAGCGCGGATATAGAAGAAACCTCTTGTTGCACCGATAGCAAAACCGGCAATAATCATACCTTCTACGACTGAGTGCGGGTTACCTTCCAAAAGGGAGCGGTCCATATAAGCCCCCGGGTCGCCTTCGTCGCCGTTGCAAATCATATATTTAACTTTGCTTTGCGGTTTTCTTGTTAAATCCCATTTAAGCCAAGTAGGAAAGCC
>JAZKZM010000226.1:0-5304 GCA_045612685.1 Elusimicrobiaceae bacterium | reverse complement strand
CATTTAGCAGCGCGGGGCCCTTACTCGGTAATCAGTCCTTGATTTAAGTGTAAAAACAAAATGGCATTAACAAAACAAGACAGAAAAAATATTATTTCTAAATTTCAGGCAGCCCCTGCCGATACCGGCAGCCCCGCTGTGCAAATTGCTTTAATTACTGAAAGAATCCAATACATTTCCCAACATCTCAGAAGCAATCCCAAAGATTTTGCAGGCGAACAAGGTTTAACAAAACTCGTTAGCCAACGCAAGAGATTACTTGCTTACTTAAAGAAAAAAGACCTTGCAAAATATCAAGAAGTTACAAAAGAACTCAAATTAAGGAAATAAATTTAAAATGACAAATAATAAAGTTAGCGTTGAGGTTGAAATCGGCGGCAAAAAAATAACTTTTGAAACCGGTGTCATTGCCAAACAAGCAGATGGCTCTGTTATGGCAAGACTCGGCGATACCATGGTTTTAGCAACTGCCGTATCCGATAAAAATCAAAAACCCGGCTTACAAGATTTTGTTCCTTTAACCGTAAATTACAAGGAAAGAACCTATGCTGCCGGCAAAATACCGGGCGGTTTTTTCAAAAGAGAATCAAGACCAAGCAAAAAAGAAACTCTTTCTTCCCGCTTGATTGACCGCTCTATGAGGCCGCTTTTTCCTAAAGGTTTTGCCTGCGAAGTCAATGTAACTGCAATGGTCGTTTCCGCAGATGGCAAAAACGAAAGTGATGTTTTAAGTATTGCTGCTTCTTCTGCAGCTACAGTTATTTCAAGCATACCTTTCACAACTCCGGTGGCAGGTGTTCGCGTTTGCAGAATCAACGGGCAGTATGTTATTAACCCGACTCTTGAAGAACGCAAAACTGCCGATATGGACCTTGTAATTGCCGGCACATTAGACGGCATTATGATGGTTGAAGGCGGCGCACACGAAGTTGGCGAAGAAGATTTGGTTAAAGCAATTGAAATTGCCCACCCCGAAGTTAAAAAACTTTGCCAAGCCCAACTTGATTTAAGAGAAAAAGCCGGTAAACCCAAATTTGAATGGACCCCTGAAATTTTGCCCCAAGAAGTCTTGGATATGGCAAATAATACTTTCAGAGCGGAAGTTTCCAAAATTTTACACGAGTTTTTAGATAAACAAACCCGCGATGTAAAAATTGCAACACTTAAAGAAACTTTCACAAACAGCTTAACCGAAAAATACCCCGAACAAGCAGCCGAATATGCAGGTTTTGCTATGGAAATGCTTGCTTATGAAGAATCCAGAGCCATGGTTTTAAACGAAGGTATCCGTGTTGACGGCAGAAAGACAGAAGAAATCCGCCCGTTAAGTTCTATGGTCGGTGTTTTGCCTTGCGCACACGGTTCAGCTCTTTTTACAAGAGGCCAAACCCAAGCACTTGTAACCACCACCCTTGGCACAGCACAAGATGCCCAACTTGTTGAAGGTCTTGAAGAAAATTCTGAAGAAAAATTTATGCTTCACTATAACTTCCCCGGTTTTGCTACAGGCGAATGTAAACCTGATAGATCACCCGGCAGAAGGGAAATCGGCCACGGCGAGTTAGCAAGACGCGCTTTAATGCCGCTTTTGCCCGATCCGGAAAAATTCCCTTATACTATCAGAGTCGTTTCCGATATTATGGAATCAAACGGGTCTTCTTCAATGGCTAGCGTTTGCGGCGGCTCTTTATCTTTATTTGATGCCGGCGTGCCTATGAAAGGCACCTGCAGCGGTATTGCTATGGGCCTTATCACAAAAGATGATAAATACGCAATTCTTTCCGATATTATGGGCCTTGAAGACCACCTTGGCGATATGGACTTTAAATTAACCTGTTCCCGCAAAGGTATAACTGCCTTCCAGATGGACTTGAAACTTTCAAGCGGTATTTCCCTTGATGTTCTAAGAAAAGCAATTGCCCAAGCAACAAGAGGCAGACTTTTCATTATGGACCACATGGAAAGCACTATTAAAACCCCAAGACCGAATGTCGCACCGACTGCACCTGTCATCTATACAATGATGATTCCGCAGGATAAAATCGGCGCTTTAATCGGCCCCGGCGGTAAAAATATTAAGAGAATTTGTGAAGAAACCGAGTGCAAAATTGACATTGACGACGACGGTAAAGTTATGATTGCCGCCGCCAATGCAGCAAAACTTGCTCAAGCCAAAGCAGAAGTTGACCTTTTAACAAAAGAAGTTGAGGTCGGCCAAATCTACAAAGGTAAAGTTGTTTCAATTCAACCCTTTGGCGCATTTGTTGAACTTTTGCCCGGCAAAGACGGTCTTTTACATATTTCTGAAATTGAAAAACACAGAATTAATAAAGTAGAAGATGTTTTGCAGCTCGGTGATGAAGTGGAAGTTAAAGTTATTGAAATTGACAATAACGGCAAAGTCCGCCTGTCACGCAAAATCTTGCTTAAATAATTAAAAAAGCAAAAAATTAAAGCCCCTATCAAACGATAGGGGCTTTTTATATGGGATTTATTATAGATAAAAACTAAAAGTCGTCTAAATTCCAAGTTTTTACTTTTGGTTTTACTTGCCAAGATCCTTCATAAGGTCTTATGGGCTGCCCGCCGTCTTTTGGCATAGGCACGCATTTTAGATAGTGCTTTTTACCTGCAATATCCATATATTTAAATTTAACTTTAGCCGTTGGCTCATAGTCATAGCAAAGCGGATCAATTTCGCTAAATTGTCTAAATTGATCAAATGCAAGTGCCGTCCATATTTTTAAATATAGTCCGCTAGACATAAAGAAAATATTATTTTTTAAAGCATATTTTGTTGGTGCTGGCCTATTAATAAAAGATTCTGTTTCTCCATTTTCGTATTCATATTCATATTCAAAATGCTTATTAGAATAGCGGTTATTAATATCTGTTTTTACTTTATCGGGAGAAAAATAAAAACCGGACGTCATTTTATCTGTAATATGGGGTTTTATTTCATTAGTATCGTAAATATACAAGGAAACTGTTCTATCCGCAGAAACACTATCCAGCCCTAAATAAACGTCGGATTCCTTATTCCAATTGTCTTTAAAATCATCTTTTGAATGTTTTGTAAGTGTTGCCATATAATTCCAAACAGCATTTGAGAGTTTTTCTATTTTCTTGCGGTCGGCTTCTAATTTGGGATTATTAAAAACATCCATAGCATCTTCTAATCTCAATTGTATATTAAAAGTTTGATAGGTTTTTTTCCCGTTTAAGGGTATTCTCTCATCATTTATAAAAACCACCCAATTTAAATCATTAGATTTATTTATGTAAAATTTTTTAAGTTCCCAAGAAGGGTCTTGAGCAAGTTTATTAGCAATATGAGCTTCCACCGCGCCTGTTTTAACAAAAGCGGGATAATATTTTTTCACTAAAGCTCTTGCTTCTGTGAGAGATTCTCCTTGCAGCTCTTGGGATGCTTTTGCCTGATTTAAACTTTTTGTTAAATCAGCGGCTAATTCCTTATTTTCTAATTTTGCCGCAAAACCAAGTTGGCAAAAAGAGATTAAGAATATAAAAGTAATAACCTTTTTCATAATAAGATTCTCCTATTTAAACTTTAATAGTATATTAAGATATACACATATTATATGGGGAATTTTTAAAAAAGTCAAGGCATAAAAAAACCTAGTTAAAAAATAACTAGGTTTTTTGCAAGAATATTTAAAACTTATTTTGCAACATTTTTCCAAGCATCGGCTTCATTTTTAATTTGTTGTTTAGCGGTTTCAAGTTGTTTGTTAACTTGATTTTTTACGCTATCAGAAATATTGCCGCTTGCATTGGTGGCCTGGTTTACGGTTTGGGCTGCATTATAAGTTGTTTTTGCCGCTTCAACTTGGCCTCTTAATTCTTGGGAAGTTTTTATAGCATTTTCCAAGGTAATATCTTCCGGATTAATTTTTGTTTGTTTGGTGTTGGCGGTTTGTTCTGTGCCGGTTGTTGCGCAGGCAGCAAAAGCAAGAACGCAAGCTAAACAAAATATAAGTTTTTTCATAAATAATCTCCTTTAAAGCTCTTATAAATATATTTTAGCAAAAAAACAGCCAAAGAGTTATTATCAAAGTATTTATAAATTTGATAAAATATATACATATTTAATATACTAGGAGATTTTATGAGCTGCGAAAAATGCAATCCGCACATAGCAAATATGTGCAGCGTCTGCAAAGGCGCAAAACACGACCCAGCCCCAATTCCCGAAGAAGGCAAATGGGTCAAAGCAAAACAAATTACAGATATCAGCGGTCTTACCCATGGTGTGGGTTGGTGCGCACCGCAACAAGGTGCTTGCAAACTTACCTTAAATGTAAAAAATGGTGTTATTAAAGAAGCCCTTGTTGAAACCCTTGGCTGCAGCGGTATGACACATAGTGCCGCCATGGCAGCAGAAATTTTGCCCGGCAAAACCTTGCTTGAGGCCTTAAATTCAGATTTAGTTTGCGATGCTATTAATACAGCTATGCGCGAACTCTTTTTACAAATTGTCTATGGCAGAACTCAAAGTGCCTTTTCCGAAGACGGCTTGCCTGTCGGCGCCGGTATGGAAGATTTGGGTAAAGGCCTTCGCTCACAAATTGGCACAATGTATGGCACCCAAGCCAAAGGCCCAAGATACTTGGAAATGGCAGAAGGCTATGTCCTTGAAATCGGCCTTGATAAAAATAATGAAATTATCGGCTACAAATTTGTCCACCTTGGCAAAATGATGGATGCCATTAAAAAAGGCGAAGACCCCAAAACCGCCTATGAAAAAAATGTCAATACCTACGGCCGTTTTAATGAAGCCGTCAAAAAAATTGACCCGCGCAAGGAGTAATTTATGATAACCTTTGAAGGCTATGAAAGAAGAATTGAAAAAATTAATAAAGTTTTAAAGGAAAACAGCATTTCTTCCTTAGAAGAAGCAAAAGCAATTTGCGATAAAGCAGGTATCAATGTTGAAGCAATTGTTAAAGGTATTCAACCTATTGCTTTTGAAAATGCCGTCTGGGCTTACACAGCAGGCGCAGCAATTGCTCTTAAAAGCGGTGTAAAAACAGCCGCTGAAGCAGCAGAAAAAATCGGTGTTGGCTTACAAAGCTTTTGTATCCCCGGTTCAGTTGCTGATCAAAGAGCAGTCGGCCTTGGCCACGGCAATTTGGCCGCAATGCTTTTGCGCGAAAATACAAAATGTTTCTGCTTTTTAGCCGGGCACGAAAGTTTTGCCGCGGCTGAAGGCGCAATCGGTATAGCAAGAACGGCAAACAAGGTCCGCAAAGAACCGCATAAAGTTATTTTGAACGGACTTGG
>JAZKZM010000225.1:0-1685 GCA_045612685.1 Elusimicrobiaceae bacterium | reverse complement strand
CATTTCCGAGTTCGCTGCCGCAGACAAAGGCTTCAAAGCGTTCAACTAGTTCCGGGTCACCGGGTTTGGTCTTACTAAACGGACTAACTGCTGTTGGATACTCTAATGCAATTACCGGGCAGTTGAAACCTACCAAGAGTTTTGTTTCAAACAATTCGTCAAACAATTTGCTATCTGGGTCATCGGCAGAGAAAGAAATACCTTGTTCTTTGGCAAGAGCGGCTAAAGGCTCTCTTCTAAATTGGCGGCCGTCTAATACTTCGTGAATATCATGACCGAATTTCTCTTTCCACGCTTGCGGAATATACAAACGCTTGAAAGGCGGGACTAAATTAATTTCCTGCCCGTGGAACATCACTTTTTCTACACCGACTGCTTTTGCGGCATTACTTAAAATTTCTTCAAACAAATCTGCCATAGTGTTTACATCGCCGTAGGCCTGATAAAGTTCCATCATAGTAAATTCGGGGTTGTGGGTTGTATCAATACCTTCGTTGCGGAACATATGGCCGATTTCATAAATGCGGTCAAACCCGCCAACGATTAAACGCTTGTGATACAACTCTAAAGCAATACGCAACCTTAGCGGCATTTTAAGTGCATTATGATAGGTCTGAAACGGACGCGCCACCGCACCGCCGGAATCCGGCGTTAAAATCGGGGTTTCAACTTCCAAATAACCTTTTTCATCAAGCGTGCGGCGAATAGAGGAAATTATTTTTGCTCTTTTTACAAAAATATCTTTAACTTCTTCGTTAGCAATTAAATCAAGGTGGCGTTTACGAAAGCGGACTTCTGTATCTTGAATACCATGGAATTTTTCCGGCATAGGCCTTACGGCTTTGGAAATAAGTTCAATTTTAGTTGCTTTGATAGTTTTTTCGTTTGTTTTGGTAAGGAACATGTGTCCGCTAACTAAAACGAAATCGCCTACGGCAATATGCTTTTTAAAGAAGGTATAAGGTTCTTCGCCGACGCTATCTCTTTGAACATAAATTTGAATTTTACCAGAGGAATCTTTAATATGCGCAAAAGAGGCCTTACCCATCAAACGAAGTTGCACCAAACGCCCTGCTACAACGACTTCGCTATCAATAGGGGCTTCCTTTGCCTGGGCGCAGTTTTGTTTTGGCTCAACATGGGCGGGATAAGGATTAAAACCGCTTTCTTTTAAAGCGTCAATTTCGCTATATTTATTTTTAATAATTTCTTCTAAAGCGCTTTGCGTTTGTGCGGGTTTTGTTTGCGCGGGTTTTGTTTGGTTTTCCATATAAAAAGTTCCTCTATAAAAAAAGCCCGTTCGTGCGGGCCTTTGTTTTAAAATCTTCTACTAAGTAAAAGTATGCGCCCGACAGGACTTGAACCTGTGACCCATCCGTTATGAGCGGATTGCTCTAACCAACTGAGCTACAGGCGCATATAGATATTTTATCAAAAATTGTTTGTATAGGCAAATTTTTGTATGTAAATTAAAAACTTATATGAATTTTTAATATTTTATAGCAAGCATATTTTATTAATATATTCTGCAAGAATAACGGCCTTCATCTTCTCCGCTTGTCCGTAAAACACAAGAATCGGGCGCATTTGTTAAATCATCACAAAGTTTTTTTGAAGGCCCTACATTTGTATAAACTACACAAAGAGCCCGCGCACCACCCCAAATATCTGCATTATTTTGTCTT
>JAZKZM010000224.1:0-3189 GCA_045612685.1 Elusimicrobiaceae bacterium | reverse complement strand
AACCTTAAACGCCGTTTTAACTACAATTAAAACCCCAGAGTTAAACTATATGACTCTTGAGGATCCGGTAGAATATAAACTTGCCGGTATTTCCCAAGTTCAGGTTAAGCCTCAAATCGGTTTGACTTTTGCGGCCGGTTTAAGATCTTTCTTGCGTCAGGACCCGGATGTTATTTTGGTCGGTGAAGTCCGCGACTCTGAAACTGCGGAAAGCTGCCTTAAAGCTGCTATGACCGGCCACTTGGTGCTTTCCACTTTACACACTAACGAAGCAATCGGCGCAATACCCCGTATGATAGATATGGGTGTGGAGCCGTTTCTTTTGGCAAGTTCTCTTGCTTTAGTGGCGGCGCAGCGTCTTGTGCGTGTATTATGTCCACATTGTAAAGTTCCTTATATACCTTTCCAAAGGGAAATAGATTTAATTTCCAAAGAATCAATGCTTCCTGAAAGTGATAAACAAACTTGGACTTTCTTTAAGCCTGTCGGATGTCCTAAATGCAATAATATCGGCTATATAGGCAGAAAGGCCATTTATGAAGTCTTTAAAATTAATGATGCTACAAGGAATACTATTTATAAAACAAAAGATTTAATAGAATTAAGAAAAGCTGCTACATCCGGCGGTGCTTGGAATTTAAGAGCAAGCGCCTGGCGTAAAGCAGTCAGAGGTATAACCTCTATAGATGAAGTTATGGCTGTAACAATGTCAGAGGAGTAAGACTATGGCGAGATTTTCGTATACTACCAGAAGTTTAGATGGAAAAATTTCTAAAGGTTTTATAGAAGCTAATAATAAAAATCAGGCTATTGATTATTTGCAAGCAAAAGGTTTAATGGTTATAGATGTTTCTGCTGCGGTAATTTCAAATAATAGTATTTTTAGCACTAAAGTTGCAGTAGGCAGCGTTAAGCCTGCAGGCCATATTTTGGCCTTCTTTGCAGAGCAATTATCAACCCTTATTGCCGGCGGTGTGCCTTTAGTAAGAGCTATTAAACTTTTGGGGGATTTCTCTTCTGATAAATATTTAGGGCCTGTATTGGTATCAGTTGCCCGTGATGTCGCAGCGGGAAACACTTTAAGTTCTTCTTTAGCTAAATATCCAAAAGTATTTGATTATACTTGGGTTTCTATGGTGCAAGCAGGTGAAGTAAGCGGTCAGTTGCCTGAATCTTTGATGCAAATTTCAAACTATGTTAAATCAAGTGAAGCCTTAAAGAGCAAAATTATTACGGCTATTACTTATCCAGGTGTATTATTTATTATGGCTATGGGTGTGTTGTTTTATTTCGTATATGGTATCGTTCCTACATTTGCTCAAATATTCACGGATTTCAATATTGATTTGCCACCTTTGACTTTAGCAATTGTGGCAATTTCGACAGGGGTAAGAAATCATATCCTTTTAATATTTGCCGCCGTGGTATGTTTGGTTACGGCATTTATTATTATCATTAAGACACCATCTGGTAAAAGACTTTGGCATAAATTTCATTTGACAGTTCCTATATTTGGAAATTTCATATCAAATATTTATTATGAAAGAATTTTATCTACAATGGCAACTTTGTTAAACAGCGGTGTAAGTATTATTAATGTTTTAACTGTTATGGAAGATGTCTTTGCCGGCAACGTTTTGATACAAACAGCAATTATGCAGGCGAAAAAAGATGTGGCAGGCGGTAAAAGTATTTCAGAATCTTTTAGAAGGACAGGAATGTTCCCCGGCTTAATGACAGAAATGATGATGATGGGTGAAGAATCAGGACGTTTACCTCATATTTTGCAGACTTTGTCTAAATTCTATACTGAACAAATTAACCAATTTATTGCCCGTTTCTCCGCTTTGATAGACCCTATTTTGATTGTCGGTATCGGTGCAATTATTGCAGTTATTGTGCTTTCAATCTTTATGCCGATATTCAAGATGTCAGAAATCGGCAGTAATATGTAAGGAGTTTTTTATGAAGACAAAAGGCTTTACTTTAATGGAACTATTGGTTGTAATATTAATCATAGCGGTGTTAGTATATATGGCTAGTGCTTCCTTTTCCAGTTCAAGAGTTGTAAGGGCAAACGAACACGCAAGAGCGATGTTTGCCGAACTTACAAATGCTGCCAGATTATATAATGAGCTTTATCCTGAAAGCAAAGTCTATGGCAATTTTGGGCAGAGCAGTTTTCCTACGGATTGCCCGGGTTGTAAAAATCCATGTGTTCTTTTTAAAGGTTTCGTAGCTAATGATGAAATGCAAAGCAATATTGCTTCTTTTGCTTTGAAACCTGCAGCATGGGGGCTTACCAGTGCAAGCCAATGCAATGGTAATCTTACTTTTAAAGATTATAAATTTGTTTTATGCAATCCTAATTTGCCGTCCTCAAGCACTGCATCTAATCAACCTGATGCAAGATGTTATGATTCAAATGATAATGGCAAACCTAAATTCGCTATTATGATAACACCGGCAACGGTTACTAACCCCAAATATAGCGGCAAATATCTTTGGATGACAGGCGGCTATCAAATGGCCAGTAATTATTTATAAGGAGATTTATTTTATGAATAACAAAGCCTTTACTTTAACAGAACTTATGGTTGTTGTTTTAATTATAGCGATACTTGCCTCTATTGCATTGCCTTTATATAATACTGCAGTAGAAAGCCAAAATAATGCTAGGGCAAAAGCAATAATGGAAGCCATAAACGGCGGTATGGAGCGTTGGTCTAGGGAATATCCTAATAATGCAATTCCTAATGATGCTGCGGTATTTGTATCTAATCCTCCGGCTGGGACAACTTGCGATTATAATGGACAACCTTTGGATATTGCCAGTTTTATTGAGCAAATGGTTGCTTGCGGATATATTCCTACTTATAATTACGGAACGGATACTTATGTAGAGGACGATGGCTCTTTAGATTATAGATTTAGACTTCAGAATCCTTCTAATCCTCCTGAGATTTACGGTTATGGTTTTGTTTTTATGGAACCTAAACCGGGTTCTAAAGTCGGCGATAAATTTTGTAATTCTGTTAATGATGTTTGCACTTACAAAGCCGGTTTTAAAGCAGATGGCTTTACTGTGATGGATGTTAATGGTAATTAGGAGAAGTTTATGAATAGAAACAAAGGCTTTACTTTGACAGAGATAATGGCAGTTGTTATTATTATCGGTATTTTGGCGGC
>JAZKZM010000223.1:0-1069 GCA_045612685.1 Elusimicrobiaceae bacterium | reverse complement strand
GTCCATTGGCCCTTGCTTTATTTTTAATATACATCTACAATATATATATAGACGGAGGATGTAATATATGAAAAAAATATTTATTATACTCTTTACACTTTTATCTTTAGCACCGCTTAATGCCTTAAATTTACAGGAAATTTTACAAGATAAAACTTTAGCAAAAGAAATACAAAATACTTTACAAGATAGTTTAAATCAAAGCCAAAATTTTTATACAATTGCAGGCCTGCTTTACACCGGTGAAGCCAAATTAGTAAGAACAAATTATTCAAAATTATTTTCCCTAATCCAAAAAGATGGTTATATAGTATATAATTTGCGCACAAACGGAACATTCAATACTTTTACCATCAAAATTGAAGACGATCAATATAATAATAACGCAAATCCTCATAGAACAAACACTTATAATGTGTATATTAATTTGTTTCAAGATAAAAAACTTGTCCAAGAAATATTTGCCGGAATAATTGAACTTGAAAACGCCAACTCAACAGAAGAAGGAAATTTCTATACAAACTTAGCAGTAAATGCTTTTTATGCTATGAATAAATTTTATGTAATGGATAAAGAACCTAATACTTGCGGCAAACAATTTGATATTAGCGGGGCAAAAACGGTTGTTCCCCCTTTTGAAACACAGGTAACAGTAAACCATACACCTGATTGCAAAGACCCTAACCATTGCTCTTGCCCAAGAACAATGTCTGCTACAAGAATGCCGTATTTCCCGGCTGAAAAAAGTTTTGTAATAGAAACAGATGCCTGCAAAAAAGATACAAGTTGCAGATGTCCGGAATATATAGTTTACGAGGAATAAACTATTTTATTACAGCCTCCAAAAACCCGCTTTTTAAAGGCGGGTTTTTAATTTATACAGATTGACTTTGCCGTCTGAAATTTGCTATATTTTAATTAGAGAGCCGTTTAAAAAATAAAAATTAAACGCTCTATGCAAACAGAAAAACTTACCAAAGAAAATTTTTTAAAAATCCTACAAAAATCTTTAACCTTAACCCAAGCCCTTGAAGAAAGTTCCTTAGATCAAGGTGACCTTTGCCGTTTT
>JAZKZM010000222.1:0-1781 GCA_045612685.1 Elusimicrobiaceae bacterium | reverse complement strand
TTCGCACCTGCCGCCTTTAACATTAAATGAAATGCGACCAGCTTTATAACCGCGTCTTTTGGCTTCTGGCATTTGGGCAAAAAGTTCTCTTATATGAGTCCACGCGCCTGTATAGGTAACAGGATTAGAACGCGGTGTTTTGCCTATTGGGTCTTGGTCAATTAAAATAACTTTATCAATATTTTCTATACCCTTTATGGCTTTATGTTTGCCGGGTTCTTCCTTTGCGCCGTTCAGTTTTTTGGCAAGCGCTCTTTGCAAAATATTGTGAACTAAAGTTGATTTGCCTGAACCGGAAACACCCGTTATACAAACAAAAAGCCCAAGCGGAATTCGGACATTGATATTTTTTAAATTAAATTGGCTTGCGCCCACAATTTCAAGCCAACGCTTAGAAGGTTTTAGCGGTTTGATATTGGGTAAAATCTTTTTTGTGCCGTTTAAATAAGCAGCGGTAATTGATTTTTTATTTTTTAAAAATTCTTTAAGCGTGCCTTGCGCCGTTATATAGCCGCCGCCAAGGCCGGCAACAGGGCCAAGTTCAATAAGGTGGTTGGCAGATAAAATTGTATCTTTATCGTGTTCAACAATAATTAAAGTATTGCCAAGGTCGCGCAGGGCTTTTAAAGTTTCAAGTAGGCGCGTATTATCACGGCTGTGTAAACCGATTGTCGGTTCGTCTAAGACATATAAAACGCCTGTTAAACCGCTGCCGATTTGCGTAGCTAAGTGTATTCTTTGTGCTTCCCCGCCGGAAAGCGTTTGCGATTTTCTATCAAGTGTTAAATAACTTAAACCGACGCTATTTAAAAAACCGAGTCTTGCTTTAATTTCTTTTAAAATTTGTTTTGCTATTATTTGTTCGGTTGCGTTTAATTTTAAATTATTAAAAAACTCAACGGCATCTTTTACCTGCATAGCGGTTATTTGCGTAATATTTTTGCCGTTTACATAAACGCTTAAGGCTTCGGCCTTGAGTCTTTGGCCTTTACAGGTGGAACAGACATTTTCGCGCATATATTTTTCGTAAATTTCTTCTTTAACAAAATCGCTTTCGCTTTCTTTATATCTGCGGTTTAAATTGCCGATAACACCTTCAAAAGCCGTTGGATTATTTGCCCAAGCCGCCTGATAAAAAATTTCGTCCGAGCCGTAAAGCAAAATATTTTGTTGCTCTTTTGTAAGTTTATTCCAGGGTTTATTCATTGGAATTTTTGCTTCTTCACAAACGATTTTTAAAATATCATAATAATAACTTGCCCAGGAATTTTGCCATCTATGTGTTTTACTTGTTATGGGGGTGCTCCAAGGGGCAAGCGCGCCTTCGTTTATACTCAAGTTTTTATCGGGCACAACAAGGTCTTCGGCAATTTCAATTTTTATGCCAAGCCCGTTGCAATCAGGGCAGGCGCCTTGCGGTGCATTAAAGGAAAATAAGCGCGGCTCCATTTTTTCAAAACCGATAGCGCAATGCGGGCAGGCATTTTCCAAACTATAAAAAGATTCTTTGCCGTCAAAAAGTGCCTTTACAAGCCCTTTAGAATATTTCATAGCAAGTTCTAAAGATTCGGTTATGCGTTCTTTTTCGGCTTCTTCAACAAAAATTTCGTCAATAACAAGGTCAATAGTGTGTTTTTTATAGCGTTCAAGTTTTGGCGTTTCCTGCAAGGGATAAATTTTGCCGTTTACATAAACTTTAAAAAATCCGTCTTTTATAAGGCGGTTAAAAAGTTCCTCGTAAGAACCTTTTTTTGCTTGCACTAAGGGTGCGGTAATAATAA
>JAZKZM010000221.1:0-3216 GCA_045612685.1 Elusimicrobiaceae bacterium | reverse complement strand
AATTTGGCGCTCATAGTGCCGGTTTTTATATAAAAGTTAAATAATTCTAACAAGCCCTAAAAATGCTCAAAAAGGTATTTTTGGGGCTTGTAATTTAATATAATATAAATATGGAAACAATAATATTATTACTTGTAAGTTATTTGGTTGGTGGTATTCCTTCCGGTTATTTAATTACCAGGAAGCTTAAAGGTTTTGATATACGCGACTATGGCTCAGGCAATCCGGGGGCGGCAAATGTTTATAGAATTGTCGGCAAATGGGCCGGATGGGCAACTTTCTTTTGTGATGCTTTGAAAGGTGCTATTGCCGTTGTCTTAGCAAAATACTTTATGCCCGAAAATATCTATATGCCTATGATTTGCGGATTCATTGCTATTTGCGGACACATGTGGACTTGTTTCTTAAAATTCCGCGGCGGCAAAGGGGTGGCAACTTCGGCCGGTGTTTTCGGTGCTTTACTGCCGATACCTACAATTATCGGTTTTTGTGCTTTTGCTTTAGTTGTTTGGAGAACAGGCAGAATCTCCCCGGGTTCAATTATAGCTGCAATAATTTTGCCTATTTCAAGTTTTTTTGTGGGCGATTACCCTTTATCTTACTCTATTTTAAGCGTTGTTATCGGCGCAATTGTGGTTTATAAACATATACCTAACATTAAGCGTATGCTTGAAAATAAAGAACTTGCTTTTGAGGACGGATCAAAGAAAAATGCAAATAAAAAAAATTAGCGTTTTCGGCGCGGGTGTTTGGGGCAGTGTTTTGGCCCAGCAATGCGCTAATCTCGGTTTTAAAGTTTCTCTTTGGGAATATAATAAAACTCTGCTTGAGGAAATTATTAAATCAGGCGGAAAACACCCAAATATCCCTAATTTTCAGTTTCACAAAAATATAACCCTTACCGGCAGCGAAGAAGAAGCCCTTAAAGATAGCGATATGATACTTTTTGTTATTGCTTCTAAAGCGGTGCGCTCTTTTTGCCAAAAAATTAAACCTATACTTAACGGCAAAGTTTTGCCGATAGTAAGTGCTTCTAAAGGTCTTGAAGAAGGCACTTTTAAAACAATTTGCGAAGTTATTGAAGAAGAACTGCCCCATCTTGAAACAAATGTTTTTGCTTTAAGCGGCCCTAGTTTTGCTTTAGAAGTTGCCAAAAATGTGCCGACAAAAGTTATTTTGGCCGGACATAATGGCTTAATATTAAATGAACTTAAAAAGCAACTCAGTAAGCCCCCCCTTTTGCTTGAAACTTCTTTTGACAGGCGCGGCGCGGAATATGGCGGCGCAATCAAAAATGTTATTGCAATAGGTTGCGGTATTTTAGATGGTCTTGGTGACGGGGCAAACACAAAAGCCGCTCTAATCACAAAATCTATGCAGGAAATGAATATTATAATGCTTAGCCAAGGTTGCACTACCGAATCTGTTTACGGCCTTTGCGGTTTCGGTGATGCCGTTTTAACAGGTATGTCTGCTATATCTCGCAATAGACGCCTTGGCGAAAAACTGGGCCAAGGGCTTAGTTTAGAACAGGCAAAAGAGCAAGTAGGCACTATTGCAGAAGGTGCAAATGCCGTAAGAAGCGTTATGGAACTTATACAAAAGAACAAACTGCATTGTCCTATTATCAGTGCTATTTGGCAAATTGTGATAAACGCACAAAGCCCAAAACTTTTAATTGAAGCACTCGGTTTTAAACAAAATTAAGAAATAAAGGTGTAGTTATGAATAAAGAAGATATTATACAGGCGCTTTCCACCCATCTGTTTGATAGAAAGCAAGCCAAAACCGCCGTTGAGGCAACCCTTGCAATTATGAAAGATGCCTTAAGAAAAGGCGATAAAGTTGTCTTATCAAATTTTGGAACTTTTAAGACAAAAGAAACAAGCCCTATAACTTTAAAAAATCCTAAAACAGGCAAAGAAATTAAAGTGCCTTCAAAAATGAAAGTGCGTTTTAAAGCATCAAAAAATATTTTGGAAGATACTAATGACCTTAGAAGAACTTCAAAATAAATCTTATTTCACTATCGGCGAAATTGAGCAGTTAACCAATGTCGCAAAATATACTATAAGATATTGGGAAAAGGCTTTTGGCATTATAAAACCTATCCGTAAGGAAAGCGGCCACCGCCGATATACGCGCCAAGATTTAGATACAATTTTGAAAATTAAAGAGTTAACTTTAAAGCATAAAATGACGCTTGAAGGCGCAAAAAAACATTTAAGCCGTTTTATGCAAACAGGTGCAAAACCTAAAAACTCAGACGGATTTTACACCATACGCGATTTGAATTTTTTGAAAGAAATTCAAAAAGACCTTTCACAAATCGTAAAATAATGCTAAAATATATTTATACTTAAAATTAAGTTGTAAATAATTTTAAGTGTTTTGTTCGGGGAGTGGCTTAGTGGTATAGCGCTCGCTTGGGGTGCGAGAGGTCCCGAGTTCGATTCTCGGCTCCCCGACCATTTTTTTAAATCTTATCTATTTGTTTTTTACAATTTACGGGGCGTAGCGCAGTTGGTAGCGCGCATGGTTCGGGACCATGAGGTCGCTGGTTCAAATCCAGTCGCCCCGAAAATTTAAACCCCGCCTTGTGCGGGGTTTTAAATTTTAGTTCATCTTAAATGAATATACATGACAGCCATCATTGCCACAATAATCTACCCAAGTAGTGCTACCGGTTAAATCTTGGCAAATACCATCTGCGGGGTGTTTACTACCTTCTTTATATGCATAACAAGAAGCAACCTGATAATCATAAGTTCGCAAAATTGACATCTTTGGCTTTTGCAATACACAATATACAGAAGTGGGATAGGTGATGCAAGTAAAGTCTTTATCAGGAATAGAAATAGTTAAATCGTCTAAATTATTAGCATAAGTTCCATTTTGTAAATAGTATTCTTGTTGAGCATCTGCTATAGCTTTGGTAATAATAACCGCTTGTTGTGCTTTTGATTTACCTACTGCTTTTTGATATTGTGGAACGGCAATAGCGGCCAAAATGCCGATAATTAAAACAACGACTAATAACTCTATAAGCGTGAAGGCTTGGTTTTTCATACTTTTTTACCTCTTTTTTTGATTAAACTACAAAGTCAGTTTATCAAAAAAAAAAAAATAAGCAATACCTTTGAAGATTCTTCCTATAAATACCCGCTGACTTTTTCTTTGAAAAAGCAATTTTTGTGCTACTTTTTGAACACATTT
>JAZKZM010000220.1:0-4416 GCA_045612685.1 Elusimicrobiaceae bacterium | reverse complement strand
CTTTATGTCGGGGGATATTTTTTTACTTCGGCTTTTTTCCTCTTTTTAATTTTTTTAAGATTTCGGATTTTTTATATTAAATTTACCCAAAAGCTATAAAATTATAAATATTAAGTGTTTTACATCTTCTAAATATGCTAAAATTTAAATATATATATTTAATACGGAGGATGTTTTTTTTATGGACCAAACAGGATTACTGATGCTGGTTGTCCTTCTTGTCTTTATGTGGTTTTTTACTTCCAGAGGGCAAAAAAGGCGTGAACAGCAAAGGCAAATGCTTATTAAATCTTTACAAAAGGGCGATAGGGTTATTCTTATCGGTGGGATAATCGGCACAATAGTCGGTTTTAAAGATAATTTGTTTGAAATTAAAATATCTGAAAACTCAAAAATTACTGTTTTAGAAAACGGAATTGTTGATGTTATCAAAGATAATGCAAATGGAGTTAACAAAAAATGAATAAACTAGCAGTAAAGTGGACGATAATACTTATTGCCCTTTTCGGCTCGGTTGCTTTGCTTTTACCAAGTTATGAGTGGTATTCAAAGACACCCGAAGAAAGGGAAGCGCTGGAAGCATCCGGCGATAGGCCTAAAAGAATTATAAATTTAGGTTTGGACTTAAGAGGTGGTTCTTCCTTACTTTTGGAACTTGATGTTTCCAAATTGCAAGGCAATGAATCTTTAAACGAGTCTATGCAACGCGCCATTGAAATTGTCAGAAACAGAATTGACCAATATGGTGTCGGTGAAATCCCCATAACCAAACAAGGGGAAAAATGGATTTCAGTTCAACTTCCGGGTATTGCTAATCCCGAACAAGCAGAAGCCCTTATCGGCAAAACTGCTATGCTTGAATTTAGAATTGTTGATGAGTCTGCTAAAGCGCAAGAAGCCGTTCAAAAAGTGAGCGAACTTGAAGAACCTTTTAATGCTGACGGCACTTTAACTTCCCAGGCCTCTGCTCTCGTGCCTGAAGATATAACTGTTATGAGAAGTAAAGACGGCGCTTTCTTGGCTGTTTCTTCAAAGGCAGAAGTGACAGGTGCTGATTTAGAAGATGCCCGCGTAAGCACAGGCGAATACGGCTATCCTGCTGTTTCCTTTACTTTTAACGGGGCAGGTGCTAAAAAATTCGGCGATTTAACAGGCCGCAATTTGCATAAACAACTTGCTATCGTGTTAGATAACACAATTCAAAGCGCACCTTCAATTAATTCCAGAATTACAAGAGACGGCCAAATTACCGGCAGATTTACAATGAGCGAAGCAAAACAACTTGCCATCGTTTTGCGTGCCGGTGCTTTGCCTGCTCCTGTTAGAATTATTGAAAAACGCGTTATTGGTCCGGGCCTTGGTGAAGACTCTATTAATAGCGGCTTAAAAGCCTCTTTAATAGGTTTTATCTTTATTGTATTATTTATGATAATTTACTACAGAGCTTCCGGTTTCATTTCAAGTGTAGCTTTGTTTTTAAATCTTGTTTTCTTAATTGCTACAATGTCATATTTTTCCGCCACACTTACCTTGCCGGGTATCGCAGGTATTATTTTATCCTTGGCAATGGCGGTTGACTCCAATGTTCTTATTTTGGAGCGTATGCGCGAAGAATATGATAAAGGCCAACCCTTGTATCTTGTTATTCAAGAAGGTTACGGTAAAGCATGGAGCGCGATTTTTGACTCTAACCTTACAACCTGGATTGCTTCCATCTTGCTTTTTAACTTTGGAACAGGTCCGGTTAAAGGTTTTGCTTTAACCTTAACTTTGGGTCTTTTAGTAGGTGTGTTTACATCCGTATTCGTGACCCGCACAATTTACGAAACATTGCTTACGGCAAATCCCAAGGAGATTAGTATATAATTATGAAATATTTTAGAATTTTGCCAAAAACTCATATTGATATTGTAGGTTCAAGGAAGATTTTCTTTTGGATCTCCGGTTTAATTATGCTTGCATGTTTAATTTCTGTTTGCACAAAGGGTTTAAACTTCGGTATAGATTTTACCGGCGGAACTATGGTTCAAGTTCAGTTTAAAGATAATATCAATATTGACCAAGTTAGATCTGCTCTTAATCAAAAAGGTATTAAAGCAGATATTCAAACCTTTATCGGCACAAATGCTTTTGCCGTTAAAGTAAAAGGCGCACAGGAAAATGTTAACGAAGTTTCTCTTAATATCCAAGAGGGCTTAAAAAATACCGGCGTTGAATTTGAAATTGAACAAACCGATTTCGTAGGTCCTGCAGTCGGTAGTGATTTGGCTAAAAAAGCCATACTTGCTTTTGGCTTAGCTATGGCTGCTATGATTATTTATATTGCGTTTAGATTCCAAAGCATTATTTGGGGCGCAATGGCTGTTGCGGCTTTGTTCCACGATGTATTTTTGACCGTTGGTGTATTTTCCTTCTTCCAATTGGAAGTTGACTTGGTTATTGTGGCCGCTTTTATGACGATAGCGGGCTTCTCTATCAATGATACTATTGTTATTTTTGACAGAGTGCGCGAAAATATGAAATTGCAACCCAAATGGGATATTAAAGAATGGTTAAATGTCAGTGTTAACGAAACACTTTCAAGAACAATAATCACTTCCATAACAGTTATCGGTGCTACTGCAATTTTATACTTTAGAGGTGGGAATGTTCTTAACAACTTCTCACTTGCTATCTTAATTGGTTTAACTGCCGGCACTTACTCAAGCGCAGCTTTAGTGCCCGGTCTTGTTTACCAATGGACTAAAGACGGAAAGTTTAGTCTTTCTGCAGAGCATACTTCTTCAAATGCCGCTTATCAAGAACCGCCTTTGAAGAGTAAGAAAAGAACTAGAAGAACTAAATAATGCGTAAAATCCGTAAGTTCAAAATTACTTTGCATTACAAGGAAATCCTGCGCCGTTTACGCGGCGCAGGAATTGACTTGCGTGCGGCAGGTTTTAAAGATGAAAGTGAACTTGCGGTTTTTTTAACCTCTTTACATAGTGCCTTGGAACCGGGTGTCGTTTATGAATTTTTAGAAGGCCAAACAATGGAAACAAACGCCCTTGGCATTGATTATCAAATGGCAAGTTTATGTGCCTTAACTTTAGGTGAGAAAATTGACCAAGAAGTAGCACAAATTATTAATCCTCAAGCGCTTGTTATTGCCAATATTGCCTTAATGGAATTTTTAAGAACAGCAATAATGTTTATGGCTGATGTCGTTAGTGATGACGCTAAAAAAGAAGAATATGAAACAGAAAACTATACAATTATTGCCGTTCCGCAGTTTAATTATTCAAACCAACCCAAATTTATAAGAGAGGCAAAACAGATAGAAGTTGCCCAAGCAAGGGAGCTTCTACCTGTTTTGCTTGATAGACTTAACGGCTCAAAAGTCGGTATAAAATATCAAGATGGACAGCTTTTACCTAAAAACACTATTGTTTTTATTATCCCTTGGAAAAAGAAAAAAGGTAAAAATAAATGAGTAAAAAAGTAAAAAACAAAAATAAATCTTGGCATTATGGCATAGTCGCTTATTTAATAGCGGGGTATGTTTATTTTGTCGGATTTTTCACTAAATTTGTTTATAAGAAAAATAAAGCTGCGCAAGAGTTAGATGATAAACAGCAAGTTATTTATGCTTTTTGGCATAATCAGCAATCTTTTTTACTTTTTCCGTATAGGAAAAAAGGCAAAATTTCCGTTTTAGTCAGTATGAGTTCAGATGGCGAATATATAGCCCGCAGTTTGCCAAAATTTAATATGAAAGCCACCCGCGGCTCAAGCACGCGCGGCGGTTTTGCTGCTTTAAGGGGCTTAATAGAAGATGCTAAAAAAGGCTATAATCCCGCTCTTACGCCGGATGGCCCTAGAGGTCCTATTTATAAAGCAAGCCCAGGCATTATTTATCTTGCAAGAAAAACCCATTTACCTATTATCCCTGCCGCTGTTGACTGCAGCCATAAATTCCACGTAAACTCTTGGGATAAATTTCAAATTCCCTTGCCTTTTGGCCGCTCGGCTATTGTTTATGAAGAACCGCTCTATTTTACACACGAGCGGGAAACCCAAGAACTTTGCGATATTTTAACGGAAAGATTAAATAAAGCAACTAAAGAAGCTGCCAAACTTTGTAAAAAGGGTAAATAATATGGGATATATTTTACTTATTTTAATTAATATTCTTTTTCCTATTGCGGGTCTTGGTTTTTTAGTTTATTTTTTTATTTCACCAAGAAGGAATTTGCTTAAAAATCTTAAAGCGGAACTAAAAGAAAGATTTACTCTTTGCGCTACTAAAAACACGCCAAAAAATGCTTTATGGATACACGCAGCCAGCGTCGGCGAAGTTAAAAGTGTTGTTTTAATAGCCGCAGAGTTAAAAAAACTTTATAAAAAACCGCTTATCCTTACCACCACAACCCAAGC
>JAZKZM010000219.1:0-32681 GCA_045612685.1 Elusimicrobiaceae bacterium | reverse complement strand
GTCCTACCCACGCCCCAAATTTTTTTTAACGGGGGGATTGTTTAGCCTAAAAAACTTAATTGCAGTTAAGAAACATAGCCAAACTGTGCGCCAACAATGTTTTTTCACTACAGAAAGGAAGATATGCCCAAAACGCACCCAGCGCTATTGGTTAATTAAATGCCAAGCAATGCCTTAACCTTTGCCTTGCATTGCTCTACATATGCGTTATACTCGGCAAACTCTGTAGGCTTGGTATCTCGTTGGCGTAACAAAGCAACCTCTTGCTTTAGCGTGTAGCGCTCTGCTACCAACTCCTCTACTAGCTCATCTTTAAGAGCGCCAAGCGTTCCGTTGGCTCGGCACAATTCTATTTGCCTTTTATTAATCGTGCTATATCTGCTTGCCATTGTCACGCCTCCCGTAAGCTCACTTGATATGTTACGGCGCTCGGCAATGCCTCACCGTTTGCGTTGTCTGCTACAATATAGCCGTTAGGCTCTACGCTAATAATGCCACTACCCGTAAAGCGTGCGGTAACATCTATAGGCGCTGGCAATTCTGCAAGCGCATACTCGATAATGATAGGGTTGCCCTCGGCATATCGTGCGGCAACATAGGCTTTCCACTCGTCAACAGTTCCATAAGCATAGGCTGGATTGTAAAATCTTGCGCTATCTCGTTCAACAGAAACCCCCTCAATGCCTTTATAGGTTTCGTTGCCTGTTAGTGTTTCGTATGCGTTGCAAAGGCTTGGAACAAGAATAGCGGCATTGATAAACTGCGACAGTTGCGTCAATTGCACATAAAAGCGGTTGCCTAATGAGGTTACCCCATCCGTGGCTTGTGATGTGTGCCACCTCTCTTGACCAGACAGCACAATTCTCTCGGTAGTCCGCTGATACAGCACTCGCCCATCATCGGTAAACTCAATGTAATTACCGCCTACGCTCGGCACGCCTTGCCCCCATCCGTCAAGGTCGGAGAGGTCGGTGATAGGCGTGGTGCTGATTTCGCCATAAGGTACATACTCGGTGGCGGTTTCTCCTCGCTCTAATTGAACATTCTTAAACCATCTTTGCGTGTTTAAGCCTTGATCGGAATAATAAAGGCCCCAACCTATGATCGCTTTGTTCTCAACCGTAATGGATTTAGTGAGCCAATCACCGTTAGATGATATATAAGTGTCTTGGTTCGTACCATCTGCACAATAAACTCTAACTCGGTAATTTAATCCAGTGTTGCCCTTGAATGTGCTTGTAAGTGTGTAAGTGCCAACGGGCAAATTTAGAGGGAGAATGATGGTTGTATTAGGGTAGTTGCTCCCCTCGCAAAGCCAAGTACCATCCGCTTGCTTTACAAACCACGGCTGTTGCGAAAAATCCAAAAGGTTTTTGCTCATCGCACGCAAGGCGGTGGGCTTGTTCTCGGTCAATTCCCAAGTTTCGCCTACAAGCTTTCTAACGCTTGCGCTCCCTACTCGGTCAAGCATCGCAAATGGTGCGGCCTTGGTCGGTACAAACTTTTGATAGCCTACGCTATCATCGGTTTCAAATTCAAACGCCACGCCCCTTGCCACGCTTTCCAAATTGGCAACCTTTGCACCGATCTTGCAAAGCTCTGCGGTAACCGCCTTTTGCGACATAACCGCCTCGGCGCTATCGCCCGTGCCTTGTACCACATCAATATTATTTGCAACGGGTGTAACCGCTGCACTAAAAAGCACCTCGTTGCCGTTTATATAAGCCATCGGTTAGCCTCCTTAAATTCTTTGGATAAGGTAATAAGGGTAAGTTGTTCTTTTATGCCCCTCGTTAGTGCTAATATATATAGCCTCTGTATTTGAAAATCTTCCAATAACAAGCCACTCGCCAGCAATCGCATATTTATAAGATCCGTTTATATATGGCGTTTCTAAAACATCACCATAAGCCCCTTTATATCCAAGCCCCGTGATCTTTCCGCCTACGGCATACTTAAATTCACCAACATCGCCGTGCAAAAGCATCAAGCTGCCCTTGGCAAAATCTCTTGTAATTACCGTGTAACCGCCCTCGGTTTTGGTTTCGCCTTTGTAGATACAACCACCCATTAAGGCGTTTTCGCTAAGATCATCAATATTGGCGTTAGCCGTTCGCATCTCGGTTTGCAGAGTGCTAACGGCTGGCTCTAGTTTATCGGCTTTGCCCTCCAGCGCCGTTGCTCGGTTTTCCAACGAGGTTGCCCGTGCAATCAAATCATTTAGCAAATTGATAATGCCCTCTTTTGTGGTATCGTCTGTGATAATCGCAAAAAGGTTTTCCTTGGCAGCCTCTGCAAGTCCGTTATATTGCGCTTGCGTACCTACAAAAAAACGCAAGGGCTGGTTGGTGATCGTTTTAATGGTAGATACAAAGCCTGTATTTATATCGCTAATTTTGCCAGTTTCCACGGCTTGCATAATTGCGGTATAAATTTGCTCTTTTGTCATACTTTCAAATTTGCAATTATTATCGCAAATAACATAAACGGTAGGCGTTGCCATCTGTTACCCTCCTAAAATTCGCCTTGCGTGTATTCTTCAAAGTAATTGTTTATAAAATTCTCATAGGCCTTAATATCTCTGCCGTTTGGCATCGCATAAAGCCTATTAAGGCACTCCTCACGGGTTGCCTCCATCGTTATAATTTCTGTGTTATGCGCCCTGTAGCGCTCGGCCTCTCGCTTGCGATCTGTAGCCAAAGGCAAGCTCTCAATAATGAAAGCATTGCGCCAGCTACCAGCGCCTTTAGCGATCTGCTCTTTTAATGCCAAACGCAAATTAAACACAATAGGCTTTAATGCGTTCGGTTTGGTGTAGCGTGGCTGGCCGCTAACCGTCTGCCAAATATCATCTATATCTAGCAAAATATCGCCCTCGGCCAGCCGTTCCCGTGCAAAGGTTGTTTTGCCGCTACACGGTGCGCCTGTAACAATGTATACCTTGCGCTCGATCGCCACGGCTACGCCGTTAAAACGGTTGTGCTCCTCGTTATGGCAGCTCCAATGCAAAACCGCTATATTTGCGGGATTGATTGAAATAGAGGCATCGTTTACATTGTCAAGCGTTAAGTAAATTTTGTGGTGAAATACGGCGGCGCTTTTATTGTTATTTGCATTAGGATTAAAGCTTTTTAAGATAATCCCGCCGCAACGCTCACAATATAAAGCGCCATCCTTTAGCCGTTCTTGCGTAACTTGATTTTTGCAAAAAGCCCAATCAGCGCCGTTGTAAAACTGCGCAAGGCTTTCATAGCGCCGCAAATTAAAACACCGAGCTTGCCATAGGATCGGGCGCTAACTCCTCGCCCGTTGCCTCGGTTGTTTCCTCGTTCGTTTCGGTATCGGTAGCAGAGAAAAAAGCGTTTTCCTCACCGATCAGCTCGTGCAAAAGGTCAAGCTTTGCGGTTGCCTTTGTAAGCTGCTCGTGGTGATATGCTACCTCTCGCTCCAATTCCTCAATCTTTCTTTCAAAAATCTCTTTCATTTTATGCCTCCTTAAAGCTGGCTTCTCAAAGCGTTAATGGTGGTGGTAAGGTTTTCAATGGTTGCCTTGGTGTCGGCAATCTCTGCCTTTTTAGCCTCTCGGCGGCTCTGGCAGTTAATAACCTCGTTTTGCGCAAGCTGCACATCGGCCTCGGTTGCGAGCTGCGGGATCATACCAAACATTTCTTTTTTCGCCTGTAATGCGTTGTTAAGCGTTTCAAGCTCGCTCAAAATGTTTTCAAGCTCTCGCTCCTGTGTTGCAAGCGCCTTGGTAAACTGTGCAAGCAACGCCGTTTTTTCCTTAATGGTTTTCTTGATCTGCTCAAGCACAAGCTCATTTGTGCTAGATTTGCTAAAGAGCGCCTTAATCTTTTCTAACTGCTCTTTGCTGTAGCCGTTAGACAGCAAGCCAACAATAACGGCCGCAACCAGCGTTACAACTGGCACGATCTCAATGCCGTTGACCGTCAGCACATCGCCCAGCGCCTCATTGATAAAGCCGCCGCACATCTCAACCACGGTAAGCACCGCAAGTGCAATGGTGAGCATATAGCCCTTGAATTTGCTAAAGAAATTTCTAACCTTATCCATAAACATTTTCAAACCCTCCAAAAATGTAATTATAAACTTTCCTATTTTTTCGCCCTCCTCGGTGGGCGCTTGTGCTAGCTTAATAGCTTTTAGCGTGCGTTGGCTATCTACTATGCTGTCAATAGCCGTGCGCTTGCGTTGCTGCCGTTTCTTTTCAAAAGCCTGCCGCAGTACCCTTGCGCATCCTATGCTTACAAGTATTAGGATCAAAACAGAGTAAACGAGCTGCACGCTTTCTAGCTCAAATTTCTCTATTGCCGCCAATCCTACCCCTACCGCCGCCCCAAAGAGAATATCCCAATACTTTTTTATAAACTCAATCACGGCAAAAAGCCTCTCACGATCTCAACGGCCTTGGCCGCATTATCTGGGTAGAGGAAAGTTAGAATAAGCAACACTATAACGCCAATGCTGGCCGAGGTGCTTGCAATAAATACAAAAGTCATAAACTTTTTTAGCATATCGCCGCCCCCCCTATAAAGCTCTAATAATTCTAAAATTATTTTTTATCGGTAAATAAAAACCAGTTTTTGCGCCGTTCCAATTCTTCCTCAAATTCTTGCCTACGCACCCTAAACTCGTGCGCTAACGGATCGCTTGTGTAGCCTTGATCCTTGCCAAATATCTGCGCATAAAACTTGTTAAGCGCTGCGTTTGCTGGAAACCATTGCTTTTGTATTGTCTTTTGCCGCTTGGTCGGTTTTCCATCTTCATCAAGTATAATAACCGTTGTTTCAATATCTCGGTAATAGCCTATTGCGCTCTCAATGCCCGCATTGGTTAAAGCGTTTAATACATCTGCGCCCTTATCTTTGCTTAATGCCTCGGCAAACTCTGGGTGCTGGTTTCGGTAATTGTTAAGAGAGGCAACCGATATGCCCAAGCTCTTTGCTATTTCGGCCTCGGTTACCCCCTCTCGCACCTTTTTATTGATCTCGGTTAGGTATGGTTGCACGAGGCGCTCGTATTTGCTTTTTGCTCCCCTCTTGCCCATATTTACCACCCTTTACATTATTTTACAAATATAGTATAGTACAATAATTTTAATTTGTCAATATATTACAAAAATATTTTTTAAACAATTGCGTTGCAAATGGCCTTTGCGATCTGGCCGCAACCAATTTGCTTGTATAGATCGGCATCGGCCGCATTATCAACAAAGCACACCTCTATTAAAATAGCCGTGCATTTGGTATGTTTGATTACATACATACCGCTACCGTTTTTAATGCCTCGGTTTTTAAAGCCAAGCTTTTTAAGGTAAGAGCACGCCTTTACCGCTTGCGGCACTTGCTGCCCTTGCCAAGTGTAAGCCTCGCATCCTGTACCGCCGCCAGCGTTCAAATGAATGCTTACAAACAGATCGGCGGCCTTGTTATTGGCAAGCTGCACCGCCTCTTTTAGATTGTTGGCCGATTTATCGTAAACGGCTGGGATTACCTCGTGCTTGCTATCGGCTAATAATTTCATAAGCTCGTAAGCTATCTTTCTCGTTTCGGCGCTTTCGTTCAAATGACCGCTTGCCCCTCTCCCCGTGCCTATCTTCGTATGTCCAGCGTTAATTACCACTTTTGCCATATTATCGCTCCCTTTATGAATTATTTGCGCAAAAGATTGATAGTATACTGATAATCTTGCACGCATCTTATACCAATCTTGCACGCACCTTGCACGCTATTTTGCATTTAGCGTGCAAGTATGCGTTAAACAAAAGATAAATTGCTTGTAGAGCTTTATGCTCAATCATTCACACAAAACCGCTTTTTTGCCCGTCAAGGTTTCCCAGCGCTTTATAATAACATCGCAATATTTAGGATCAAGCTCCATCATATAGCACTTGCGGTTTAATTGTTCGCAAGCAATAAGCGTGCTACCGCTACCGCCGAAAACATCAAGCACTATTTCCCCCTCTCGGCTGCTTGATTTAATGCCTCTTTCACAAATAGCAATAGGCTTTGGTGTTGCGTGCCCGCCGCTAAACTCTCTTTCTTTTTGGCTCGTTACATCGCTAACCCAAACATCGATGCATTGCGTTGCCGTTCCGTCAAAGTATGCACGCTTTGCCATAACTGCCGCTTTTAGCGTTTCGTGTTCTTTTGCATTAAAAAGATTTTGCAACTCATTATAAGGCATAGCAAAAGCCTTGCCGTTATAATGTTCTTGTAACTTTTTATAATGCGCCTCTGGTATAATAGTAAACTGGCTTTTTGTAAACCAATGCCCGTACATCTGCACGCCCGTTATTTCGGTTAGCAGTTTGCTAGTTAAGCCTACCCGTTTTGCCTCCCCCTCTAAATAAGCACGCACGCCCTCAAAAGTTTCATCATAATGATCTTTATTATTATTAAAGCCTTGCACGCCGCACATAACAAAAAGGCATTTTTCGTTCGTGTAAAAGCTTCTATTGTTAGAAGAACAAGCGCCGTTAAAAAGCATCGTGGGGTTGTCATTTTGTTTTTTCCAAGTTATAAAGTTTCTAAAAGTAATTTTATTTGCACGCATCATCGGTTTCAAAATAAATGCGTAAATATCCATTAGAGGCTCATCAATCCCCCAACAATACCAGCTCCCGTTATCCTTTAGCGCATCAAAAGTTAAAGGTATCCATTGCTTATTAAATTCAAGCAAATCATCAAAGTTTAGGTTATCGTTTAATACTCCGTCTTTCTCTTTCTTCATCCCGTAGGGAGGATCTGTAAAAACAAGATCGGCCTTTGCACCGTTCATCAGCCTTGCAACCGTTTCGGCATCTGTGCTATCACCGCACATAAGCCGATGCTCGCCAAGCTGCCAAATATCACCGAGCTTGCAAATAGGCTCGCTCTCCTCGTCTACCTCTGGCGCATCATCCTCAATAATTTCTTTAGGATCATCGGCCGCCGCCTCAAAGCCCATACTTTCAAAATCAAAATCAAAAGCATCTAACGGCATCTCTATTGCGGCTAGCTCTGCCTCCAGCTTTGCAAAATCCCACGCCGCAACCTCGGCCGTGCGGTTGTCCACCAACCTAAATGCTTTTACTTTGTCCTCGTCAAGATCATCTGCAACGATCACGGGCGCAACGGTCAAGCCTAATTTATAGGCCGCCTTTAACCTCGTATGGCCTGCAATAATAACATTATTTTTATCAACGATAATGGGATTTTTAAAGCCAAAATCTTTAATGCTTTGCGCTACCATTTCCACCGCCCCATCGTTAACACGGGGATTGTTGCCGTAAGGTATAATGCTATCCAACGGCATCATTACAATTTTTTTGCTTTCCATTTTTTTAACCTTTCTTTATTTAATTGTTTTTAATCAAAAAAGCTTATTTGCCTTTTATCCCGCTTTGTTTCGATCGGCCGCCCAAGCAACCTTTTTAGCTCGGTGTGAAATTCTCGGCCATTTGTAGGCAAGCCTTGCGCTTTTCGTTCTTCCTCAAAGGCAAAGCGTATTTCTAGATCTTCTACGGTATAATCCTTTTTGAATGAATTATAAGCCTTTTTATCCATTTCCTTTAATTCTTGCCAAAGCTCTGGGTAATGCCGCCATAGCTTGCGACACTCCTCTAAAGATTTCAACGGGCAGCACCAGCACGAAACACGGCTAAAAATCTCATATAGCCCCTCCCAATCATAGCCCTTGCTATAGCAGTATTGGAGGCAATCTTTCTCGCTCCAGCCCCACTCTATTAACGGGTGTCTATGGTTTTCTTGCTGGTTGTTTTTTCGTTCCAGCCTGTACCCCTCATCGGCAGCAATGCCGATGCATTGAATAATGTTATATTTTTTGCGCAACTCTCTAAAGTATTTTCTCGTTAAATCCCTTTTCAAATATCCAGTACACCAGCGCATAGTAGGATAAGGCCAGCCAAAGCCCATTTTTTCTCGGTTTTCTCCCTTTTTCGGCTCATATTCAAACATATAGTAATCAAATGTTTTTTCCGATCGTATCAATGTAAACTTAATGCCGTTGCTCTCTATTACCTTGCGCACCTTTTCAATATGCCTATACATCGCTGGAAACTCTTTATAGGTATCGCAACAAACAACCTCATCAATATGCTCGCCAAGCTCTATCTTTCGCAGCACCAATGCCGTGCTATCTTTGCCACCGCTAAAATTAACCACGATATAATCTTGCATAAAGCCTCCTTTTATGTTGCGTTGTGGCGCATCAAACCTCTATTAGCTCAACTCTTACAAAGTCGGCGCTATCATCAATTATTGTATCGTGAAAGCCTTTCACATATTTGCGGCTATCATCAACCAGCACGCCGCATTTTACGAGCGCATCCAAAATAAACTTTTTGGCGCTGGCGATATTGTCGGCATCTCGTTTTTTTGTTCTCTCGTGCCATTCAAAAGAAACAACCACCGCCCCCGTTGGCTTGCGTAGGCTTTTGGAGGCCAAAGCTTGCTTAATAGCCCAGCCTATAACCTCCTCAACCTCTGCTTTAAATTTAGCGCCAACATACTTATTAGCACGGCAAGCCGCCGTATAATCGTTAAGGCTCGGTAGCTTTTGCTTAATCAGAAATTGGTTTATAATCGATCACCTCCGCATAGCTTGTATCGCTAGCCACATAAAGCGCCAGCCTCTTTATTAGCATATCGTTAGATGTTACACCCGTGCGGCGCTTAAATTCCTCTAGCTCGCCCACCGTTTTAATGCCTATTCTTTCGGCCAGCATTCTTACTAATCTCATATCTTGCATAGTCATATTATATACCCCTTTTCGTTAACTTTTCAAATTGTTTGTTGCGTTGTGTCACAAATCAAAAATAGATAATTGCGCCGTGCTTTCTGCAAACCATTTGCAGCCTTGCTCATAATAGCCTTTATCTAACTCAAACCCTATATACCGCCTTTGCAGTTTGTGGCACGCTATGCGTAGTGATTGACTACCAGCAAAGGGATCTAAAATTAAATCGCCCTCTTTCGTGTAATAACTCAATAGCATTTCGTAAAGCTGCGTTGGCTTTTGCGTTGGGTGAAAACGGTAATCCTTGTTTTTCATATCGCCTTGTATCATTCCGTTGTAGATATAATTAAACACCCTTGCAACGCCCTTGCTGCAATACGCTAGCTCGCAATCTGCAAAATCATTTCTATCATTTTTTGTCGGTGATCGTTTATCCCACACAACCCAGCTTTTTGTAGGTGGCAAAAAATCTGTATAATAGTTGCCACCAAAAATTATTTGATCTTTGCTCCTATCAAACATTAAATCCATAATATCTTTGCTTATGCGTTCTTTATCCCATTCGCCTGTAGCAGAATAATCACGCCTATTAGCAAGAGCGTTTCCAACCCTCTCTACACCGTTTGTGTAAGCGAGAGAGCCAACTCCTATGCCGTATGGTGGATCTGCTATTAGCCAATCGGCTTTTAGCCCTTGCGCTTGCATAAGGCGCATACCGTCTAAACAATTCATATTATAAATATTGTCGATCTCTAACATATCAAACCTCGTTTATTTGTTGCGTTCCGTTACCCCTCGATCAAATAGCGCTCGTTAATTCCTTGGATAAGCCCCGACAAGCTGCCGCCAATCTCTGCCCGTGTTCGGGTGCGCTGCTTGATCTGCGGCGCTGTTTTGGCAAATCGGTTGCGCTCGTAGCCTAGCTGCTCCTCGGTAAGCTGTGCCATTTCGATTAGTGCGTGCACGCTGCGCACATACTCTTTAAGCTCTGGCGATAGGGCGCTATAAATTGCCTCTACCCGTTCACGGGCATTTTCTCCCTGCGTCTTGCCGTTGGCCTCTATAAAGTTAAACCTAAACTTATAGGCGCAATTGGCAACCTCACGCAAGCAGCGTTTAAGCTCCTCCCAAAGCTCGCCATCTGTCTTTTCATACGCCTCTAGCATCTTTTCTATTTCTTTGACAATAGCACCGATGCGAGGCGCAAACTCTGCGTTTTTAATGGCGTTAATTACGGCCTTATCGCAGATCTCCTTTGGGTAATCTCTTAAAATAGCATACCACGATTGTAAAAGCATTTCTCGCTCCTCATCGTTATGCGATTTATAGGCGTTTTCAAAGTTTATGCGGATCATAGTAATATACTTGTTAACATCCTCAATGGTTAAAGCCCTCATTAGTCAAATAGCCCCCCGTTATCAATTTTTTCTTGCATTCTCCTGTAATCATCCATAATGCCGCTAGTAGGCTTGGCCGCCGCTTTTGGCTTGGCGTTTAGGTAGCCCTCAAATTTAGTGCCAAATAGCGTTGCTGGCCTTATATATTGCTCAAAATCTGTGCCTTTCCATTCTGCTACTTTTTTATCAATTACTAAAATAAAATCATCAATGGTAAAGCCCTCTTTTAATCTAGCGCTAATTAGCTCTATTGTTTTCGGCGTTGTTGCTCTATATTGCGTTTCGGCTTTTTCGTTCAAATAATCAATAATATCTTTAATTATTGATTGATTAGTAATTGATTTTTTAGTGCTTAATTCATTAGTATTTAATTGCGGCGGCTTTTCCGTGTTCGGTTTTTCCGCATACGGTGCATCCTCTTTCGGCTTTTCCGTGTGCGGCTTTTCGTATATATCGTAATCGTAGCCCGCAAAGCGCCCTTTAGCATCAACGCACTTGGTGCGGATCAAATACCCAAACTTTTCAAGCTCATTTAATGCCCCCATAACGCTATCCTTGCCATCTTTGGAAAGCGTGGCAAGCCCAGCTATAGAATAATCCCAATTATCGGGCAAGGACAACATAAGCGAAAGCAAACCCTTTGCCTTTAGGCTCATTCCCTTTTCCTTGAAATGGTGATTGCTCATCACGGTATAATCTTTGGTTTTGTTAACTCTAATAGTTGCCATAAATCCCCCTTGCTAATATAAACAAAAAGCACTTACCGCTAGAGGTGGCCGCCTCGTGCAGTAAATGCCTTTGCCGTTGGTAATATTGAATTGCGCTAGTAGCATCGGCCAATACTACCAACTAACGGAGGCCGCCGCCCTATAGCGTGTCTATCTTTCGCATCTGGGCGAAAGCGCCGCCATAGGGTGTGCTAACCTCACACTAATTATTATAATCAAATTTTTAGAAAAGTCAACCACTTTGGCGTATTTTCTTTTAGAAATGTTGCGTTGCGTTGCTTTTAGTATGTATGCTTACATACCTACGGCTCGCTAATTTCGCATCGCTCTAAAGCATCGGCAAAGCAAGCATCGCACAAATAGCAAAGCAATTTTGGCGGCATACTGCTTGAAGCAGCCGTATAAATAGGCCTCATTTTTCTTTTGCGCTCATACCTACCGCATATGGAGCAAAATGCGTATTGATTATTCACTTTTGCCCTCCAACAACTCTGGGTTATCGTATACATTGCCGATTTTTTCAAATTCATATACATTGTTTTCTTGAAAATTAAAGAAAATATTATTTATATTCACGCAAAAACCGCCGTTGTAAAATTCTATTACGCTCGCCTTTTCGTCACAATCATAAATAATATTTACTATATCTCCCTCAAAAACCTTGTTGCCGTTACGATCGGTAAGCCCCGTGTATTGCCCTATGGTTTCTGGATCAACCTCAATGCCGTTAATTCCATCGGTGTTTGTCATTTCGGCAAATCCTACATAATTTTCGTGCATCGTTAATAAGCCATAAACCCAATCGCCGTTTTTATAATTCGTTCGGTAGCACACGCTCTTTTTCCTATTTGCCGCCTTGCCTCTAAAAAGTATTTCTCTCATTTTAGCCTCCCTTAAAAAACAATTTTTGAAACAATATCATCATAGCTTTCGTAAGTTTTTGGAAAACTATTATTTGCAAGTGATATTTGAGTAATCAATGGCATATTGCAGCCACGATCCCAAACGGATATGCTCACAATATACCGAGTGTTAATAAACTCTTTTTCGCCGCTAATGTTTGTTATCTCAATAAAATGCTCCATTTCAACCTCCTAATCGTTATCATTTTGCAAAAGCATAACATCACTTAACGGCATAGCTTGGATGCCCTGCTCTCGGCAATCGTGCAATACAGCCTCCAGCAGCCGTGATAATTCGGCCGTGTTATATGTGCTAGATCCGTAATAGGCAAATACCGTGGTGTAGCCATCAAGCTTGCTTGCGCCCATTACCTCGCACACCCAACCGAGGCCGTTTTTGCTCCAGTTAGCTATAAATCGCTCTACAGCATTGTTACGGATCGGCAACGGCTCAAATATGCCAAAATCCTTAATATAGATTTTATAAACATCCTCTTTGCTGCGCCCCACCTTTGCCGCCAGCTTATCTAGCAAAACCCATAAATAAGCATTTTGCGAAAGCGAGCGCTTTTGCCGATAGGTTTTTACTTGCACCGAGAGCGCCTTATCTGGCAGATCGTTAAAATACCGCACAACGCTTTTAGGCGCTGTAAAGGTTATTTCGGCGTTACCGTCAAGCGAGAGGGCAATGCGTGGCTTTTGCTCTGCTCTAAATTCGATCATTAGCCGCCTCCTATCTCTGGCGTTAAATTGCGCATCATAAGCCAAATAGCGCTATCTCGGCGCATCTCGGCAGGCAGCTTAATTGCGTTGCAGATCATCTTATGCAAGACGATCTCTATAAACTCATCGCTTGCCTTGCTAAAGGCTGCCACATACTCTGCGCCTAAAATATCCTTATGCTCCGCAACAAACTTGCGCAACTCGCTAACGCTCCGCTTTTTTAGCATCTCGTCACGCTCTCGCACATATCTTTTAACGCTTGCTTTCATTGTTCGCCTCCATAAAGTAAAGCATACATAGATGCATCAGCATTACGCAATAACACCTTTAACTTATCAATCTCGGCTTTCTGCCGTTGGATGAGGGCGATGGCATCTTTGGCATTAGCCTTGTGGCAAGTGTAGCCCCGAAAATGCCGATACTCGCACCCAGCGCAAAGCACATCTTTTTCGCTCGCCAAGCACTCTAACCCCTTAATAATCTGCTCGTCTGTCATTGCTCATCCTCCGTAAAATAATTTTTGCCAAAGATCTGCAAAAAGTCTAAATCTGGGTAAACGGCCTCAAAGCGCCGTTGCGCAAATCGTTTAAGCCGCCGATCTGCAACGGCGTTAAGATGAACGCCAGCGCTGCTGCCGTTGTGGTGGCGTGAGCAAAGATAGCACCAGCACCCGTATTGCTCGCTTTTCTGCCGCCGCCCTGCGCCGTAAAAGATGTGGTGCTTATGTAAGTTAAATGGCGTTTCACAAATTAAACATTGCTTTTCATCGCTAATTATTGAGCGCATAATTTTTATACTCGCTTTCTTCTTTTTTTCGCATAGCTCTTGCGGCCTCGGTTGTTAGATCTGGGTAACACTTTTGCAGCTTGCGCCGTATTCTTACGATGCTTGCAAAGCTCGGCAAGCCAAGCTCTATATGGTGCTCTAAAATGGTTTTTAAGCTCATATCAACGCTAATAAAGTTTTTGTAAACCTCCAAAACTAGCAAATAATCATCTGCCCTAGTTTCTGGGCGCTGTTTAAGCGCCTCAAAAACTAACGGTTGCACCTTTGTTATGCGTGCCATTTTCAAACCTCCTTAAAAGGGCAGATCGCCCACGCTTGTTACCTCCTCAAATTCTGCCGCCGCTTTCGGCTTTGCGCCCTCGTTGGCCGCATCCTTTGGCTTGCTAAATACCGTGATGCTCTCCACAACGCACTCGTTAACCGTTCTTTGCGTGCCATCGTTGGCTTGGTACTTGCGCACGCTCCAGCGCCCTACAAGCTCCACCCTATCGCCCTTGCTGGCGTAACGGCCTAAATATTCTGCCTGTGATCCCCAAATAACGAGATTGATAAAATCGCTCTCATATTCGCCGTTAGCGTTCTTGTATTCTCTCTTTACGGCAATACAATTGGTTACAACGCTCTTACCGTTGGCGCTCTGCTTTAATTCAATATCTTGGCACAAATTGCCGCTCAAAATAACTTTGTTCATTTTATTGCTCCTCCATTGCATCAATAAGCTGCACAATATCTTTTTTACAAATGATTTCCTCGGATCGCACGAAAGCTTTAATAATTCGCAATTGCTCGCTATCTCGCTGTAAGTTATCGTATTTTGATTGTTTAACGGTGATCGTATCGCTTGCCATTTCTACCATTGCCATTTATTTGCCCTCCTTAATCGTGATACGCAACGAGGCCTTTACCTTGCTACGCTTGGTGTATTCTGCGGCGATTTCGGGCAATTCTTTTTTAAGCCTTGCACCGTCAATGCTCGCTCTTTCCGTTTCTGCTACATATGTAATTTTTAAGCTTTCGTTTTCAAAGCTGGTAACGCCGTTGGCCTCCATTGCTGCCATAAGCGCCGCCCTCAATTCTAACGCCTGTGCCTCGGCCGCTTTCTTGCGCTCCTCGATCTCCCTAATAAGGCTTTCAACCTCTACAAGCTCGGCAAGCGTGGCATTGCTCACGGCCAAGCCTTGCGGGGTGTAGCTTTCGCCGTTTCGCTCGCACTCTAGCAACCTCTCTACCTCAGCTTGCGGCTTTAACTGGATCTCAACCACCTTTAGCTCGCCCTCGGCGTTAAAATGGTAAGCTTGCCCTCTCTCAATTAGGTTTCCTGTGTTTTGCAAAATCAAATACGCATAGATGGAAAGCTGCCAGCTTACCGCCTCTTTGTGCAGCGTTGCCGTTGTTTTAATATCTGCCACAATCTGCTCGCCGTTATCGTCAAGCAAAACCAAATCAACCGTGCCCGCCGCTACATCGCTATACACCATAAGCTCGCTGGCAAGCACCTTAACGGCGTTAAGGCTTGTGTGCGTGATAAATTCCGTAAGCTCTGTGGTAAAGCCTATTTCGCCATCTTTTATATATCGCTCGATTTCCTTGTGCACAAAAGTGCCTCTTGCCGCCTTTGCCGCCAGCACCTCGCTTGGCACGCTGTCATAACTCGGCGCTAGGCCGTGCTTGCGCATAAGCTGCGTAACGCTAATAAGCTTTTTGCCATCTAAAAAATACTCGTGGCTTTCTTCTCTAAATTCAATCATTTTGCCCCCTCCAGCGCTTTCTTTTTAGTTTCGATGCATTTTGCAAGATCCTCGTTAGTTAAATTCTCAACGGGCTTTTTAAGATACGCCGCAATATTGGCAAGCTCGATTTTAAGGCGCTCGGCCTCGGCCAGTAGCTTTGGATCTAGCGAGCTTTGCGGCGCTGCGGTTGTTTCGCCGCTATCGCCATCTTTGGTATCATCGATAGCAAATAGGCCGTTAAGCGCATATTTGCGGGCATAGCTTGAGGTAGCGCCTGTAAGCTGCGCCCCATCCATTCCCTTTTTGCTCTCATCCTCCCGAGCAAAAGCCACATTTTCAACAAAGCTTTCTATATCGGCATCGTAAAGCCTTGCCGTTGCCTTTACATAATAACGGCCGCCGATAAGCTCTATAGCATCTGTTAAAACCACGGCCGCCTTTACCTCGGCGCATAACGGCTTTACAGCCTCTAAAATATCCTCGCAGCTACGGAAAGCGTACCCGCCGAATTTGTTCCATTGGCTTTTTGGCGCTTTAAGCTTTTCTTGGATTACTTGTAATTTTTTGTAGATCGTCATATTGTGCCTCCTTTTGGTTTTTTGTTGCGTTGCGGCGCATTAAATGCGTGCGCTTTGCTTTGTTTGTTGGTTAGTAGCCTTAAATTTCTTGGTTTTGCAGTTTCCACATTTGCTCACCATCCAAGCCAAATTTGCTTTGCAAGCTTTGCCAAAAGGCTTTAGATCCTCGGCGCTTGCCGTTCTCGATCAAATTGTAGGTTGTGGTGCTTACGCCGCACTCGGCCGCCATTTCTGGCTGTGTAAGATCGTGGTTAATGCGTAGGATAATTAGCTCTTTGTTTTTCAATTAAATTTCTCCTTTCCGTTTTCAAGCATTGGATAATCTGGCATTGCGCCGTATTGCCTAAAATGCTTTAGATAAGCTTTAATAGCATCGGCCTCGGTTGCAAAAACGCTAGCGCCTACGGCAGCCTCGGCAAATGTGAAAGAATACCGCCCACCGCCGCTATAGAGCTTATCGGCCACAAAGGTTACAAAGCCAGCCTCTCGCTCGTGGATTTCGGCCACCTTGTAAGGGCAAATAGCGTGCTTTTCGTTAAAGTTTGATACCTCTAGCACCCACACCGTTTGCCCTACGCTAACGGGCAGCTTGCGCCAGCCAGCCGCTATAATAGCATCGGCCAGCGCCTCGGCCTTTCGCCCCTTTAGCGCTATAAGCTTTAATAGCTCCTTTTTCAAATTCTCACCCCCTTTTTGCGCATTACAAATGCCATAGCTTGCTCCAGCGTTGAAAACTCATAAACCTTGCCTTTGCTATGCACAACCGCTTTAGGCGGTTGCTTTTTAAAAAGCCTCTTAATAACTCTAAACATTGGTTGCCTCCTTTGTTTATGTTGCGTTGTGTAGCTTTTAGATTAAAAGTATGTTTTGAGCGATGCTATTGCATAATCCATAACAACAATGCCAGCCTTGCGCATTTCCTTTACGCACGCCGTAACGCTCTTGCCTGTAAGCTTAAACTCGTAGGGCTTGCCACCGTTGCAAACGCAAGCGATAAGCTCGCCGTTAACTCTCTTAAAGCCGTAAATTGCGTTGTTGTAAATTCTTCCGTTTTTCATTTCCTGTTACCTTTCGTTTTATAATGTTGCGTTGTGTAGCTTTGTGGGCGGTTTTAAGCCGCCGCCCTCGGCTGGTTTATTAAAGGTTGATTTCGTGCATCATTACTGCGTGTGTCTGCGCCCATACATCGTACACTCGGCAAGCCTCTTCGTAATCTTCGCTTGCAAACACGCTTATGATTTCTTTTTCCTCGATCACATCTACTCTGTAATAATGTTTCATTTTCTTTTTTACCTTTCATTTTACCGAACATCTGTTCGGTTGTTTCTTGATACTATTTTACCATAGTTTTTTTACTTTGTCAATAGTTTTTTTCACATTATGTGAAATATTTTTACTATTTACAATTCGTTCATAAACGCAAGGGCTTAACTCTCCCCCACCTCCTCCAGCATCTTAAATAATAAATAGGCGTGGTGCTCGGCCTCGTCAAGCGTGATCTCTTGATTTACGGCCAAATATGTTATTAGCTCAAACATTCTCAACAAATCGCCCTTTGTTTTTTCACGGTTATTTTTTAATATTTCCATATTTCTTTCTAAAAAAAATTTTTTCGCCATAAAAACATATTGCCCCTCTCTTGCCTAAAGTAAATTTTTTGTGTTACCCTATAAATAAATTGTTGCGTTTCGTTGCTTTTATTTTAGCAAATGCAAACACTTGTTTGGAGGTGTAAATTTTGGAAAAAGAGGAAATAGGCCAAAAGATTAAAATTTTACGAAAAACAAGAGGCTTAACACAGCAACAGCTTGCCGAAAAATTAAAGGTAAAGCGTGCCACTATCTCTAATTATGAGATCGGCCGCAGATCGCCGCACATAAAGGAGCTAGAGGCCATAAGCGAGGCGCTAGGCGTTAATCTAGAGTATTTCGGCTTTGGCGGTAGCGCCGCCGTAGATCTGGTAGCCCGTGCCAAAGTGCTTTTTGCCGATGAAACAATAAGCGCCGAGGAAAAGGCGCAAGCCTATAAAGAGATTATGAAAATATATCTTGATATGGAGGATTAAAAAGAAATGGGGAAAATAACGGTAAACGAGGTGGCCGAGGCTTTAGGCGTTAGCCCGCAAAGCGTGCGTATTGGGTTGCAACGGGGAGCGCTGCCCTTTGGATCAGCCGTAAAAACATCTAGCAAATACACCTACATTATTTATCCAGAAAAGGTAAAGGAATATATCGGCTTATGAGATTTGCCAACGGCTACGGCTCAATTATTAACCTCGGCAAGAAACGCCGCAAGCCATTTGCCGTGCGTGTTACGGCTGGGTATGATGAAAAGGGCGAGGTAAACGGCGTAATGCAATACAGGCAAAAATATAAATATATAGGCTATTTTGAAAAGCGCACCGAGGCTTTGGCTTGCCTTGTTGAGTATAATAAAAACCCTTACGGGGTAAGCAACAAAACAACATTTAACGAGGTGTATGCTGAATGGAGCGCACGCAAGTACGAAAAAATAGCAACATCAACCGCTAAAAACTATACGATGCTTTACCGCAAGTGCGAAAGCCTTTATAATTTGCCGTTTAAGGATATAAAAACGGCGCATTTACAGGCGCTTGTTGATGAAAACAAAACGGCCTCTTATGTAGCCTCTTTTAAGGTCTTTTTTTCGCAATTATACGCATACGCCTTAAAGCACGATATTTGCGACAAGAAATATAGCGATTTTATAGAGATCCCGAAAGTAGAAAAGAAAACCGATAAAATACCATTTACAAAAAAAGAGATCGCCCAAATATGGGCGATGCAAGGCCACATTGTAGCCGATATGCTTTTAGTGCTTTTGTATACGGGAATGCGCATAAGCGAGCTAGTAGAGCTAAAAACGGAAAATGTAAATATAGCCGAAAGGCTGCTTTTTATTGAAAAATCTAAAACGCCCTCGGGCATTCGTTTTGTGCCGATAAGCAAAGAAATATTGCCAATTATCCAAAAGCATTATAGCGCAAATAAACCGTGCCTCTTTGTTAATAGTTTAGGCCGTGGCTTTGGCGCTGATACTTTCCGTAAGGATCGGTACAACCCTTTTGCCGAAAAGCACGGAATAAACCACACGCTGCACGAAACACGGCACACCTTTATATCACAGGCGCACCGATTAAATATTGACCGTTTAACCGTCAAGCGCATTGTAGGGCATAGCGATGCAGATATAACAGAGCATTACACCGATACAAATACAGAGGATCTAATAAAAGCGATTGATCTATTTAGCTATTAACCGTGTATATTGCTTGTATATTATAAGCGTTATTTCGTGCTTTTTTATGCTATTTTGCAGAATATTAAAACCCCACAAAACCTTGATATAAAAGGCTTTATGGGGTTTGTTTGTTTATCCGTGTGCTTTCAAGAACAAAGCCGTTGAATGCGATAAAATAGGCTTTCTACGGGCATTTGTATATTACCCGTATATTTCACATATTAAACCACATTGGCTTTACTCTTTGTTATTGTTCCTCTAATCTCTGCTATGCCAGCAACAACGATCATAGGCAATTCGCTCATTAGGTCGGTGCAGCGTAGCTCGCCGCCGCCTACCCATTGCAAAAGTGAATTTGTTTGATAATAGCCAGATCGTGCTTGCGTAGGTGCGCTAACGCCGTATAAGATGCATACCGCATCCGCACCGCTTTGCCCAACAATTGCGCTTTGGCGGTTTGCATCGCCCGTGTAGGCGTAATACTCGCCACCATTGAGCTTTACAAAGCTATCGCTATAGGAGGCAGAAAAGCAATAACTATTGTTAATCGTGTTGGCTACAAATCCCCGGCAATTAGTGAAAGTGCCGTGAAGTGCAATATAGCTATCTTGATAAGCAGTAATCCAAAAACGGCAATTCTCGTATTTGATTGCGCCGCTTGATGCGTTAGCCACTCTAATTACTGTGCCAACATCCGTTTCGCTGGCGAAAACATTAGCGCCAATAATATTAATTTTGTTTGTGCGAAAAATAACATTACTCTTGCCGCCAGCTATTGGCGGTAAAATTGCGCTCGCTCTGGTAAAGTCTACCGTTGCCACTCTATTTGTAAAGCTGGGGCTCATAAAGTTAAACCAAATAAAAGCATCTGCGCTTGTTCCCGTGCCGCCAAATGCGCCAGCTATACCAATATTGCCAATAACATTGATTTTCAAGCTGCTGTAATCATCGGTGCTATAAAAGGCTCTAACAAGGTTGGATATTAAAATATTATCATTAACCCCGTTGCAAATATAGTTAAATTCGCCAGCGCCTTTAAGGTCGGCCACATCTTGCAAAAGCTGCGTATATTGCGCAAGCGCCGTGCTCATTCCCTCGCCATCAACAAAGTTATTAAGCACAACCGTTACCTTTTGCCCAGCGCCCTTTTGCGCCGCAAATTTAACAACGATAAAGCCGCCGCTTACCGAGGCAGTAAAGGCGCTCTCGGCCTCTTTAATGCCGTTGGTGTATACATCAATCAAAGAATATTTGCCGTTAAAGAGCGAGCTAGGCAGATCCGTTACAACGGTATCGGTGGCGCTCGGCAAGGTTACGGTGCTTTCGTGCGTTTGCAAAATTGCATCGTAATAATCATCATAGCCCTTTACGGCTGTAAACCACGGGCAAAGCTCGGCATCTCCTCTGGTGTCGGTAATGTTTGTTTGCGCAATGCTGGTAGCGCTCGGCGCAACCTCGATATAGGCCAAAAGCAGCTCGTATACTTTATCGTTTCTAGTCAAGCTCGCAACGGTAGGCTTGGCCGTTGTGCCTGTGCGCAATTCAAGCGTAATATTGCGGGCGCTTATGTTGTTGTCAAATTTAATAACAAGCAAATCGTAACGGATGGCCGCCGTTCCGTTTGCGGCAACAACAAAGCTAGCAAGCGCCTCGTTAATAAAGGCCTTGCCCTTAATAACCGCCTTACCAGCATTAACATTAACGGTCATACCGCTAGAGGCTACAACCTTTAAGCCTTGCGGCGTGCCGCTTGCATCGTTATTGCTCTTTACTACGCCAATATCGCAAACAATGCTTAAAAAATCGCTCAAATCATCTGCGTTATAATTGCGATCATAACCCGTTTGGCTCGTTTCGCTCGGCAATGCGTTAAAAAATAGTGCTTTACTCATTTTTTACCTCCCATATTCGGCCTCCTCGCCGTAGCCGTTGGCATCTTGTTTAATGGTGTACTTTCTAATTACGGCATCTACCGTAAAGCCAAAAAATTCATCTCTCGCCCGCACCATATCGCCTAAAAAATAATCAACATCAAAGGCATATCGTGAATTGAGCAAATCAAGCTCGGCGGCGATCTCCTCCAGCGTTATGCGCTCGGCAAGCGCCTTTTTGCCCTCCTCCAGCATCCAGCCTTGATATAGGTCGCTATCTGGCGTTGTTTCCTTTTCGGCGCCGTTGGCATCCTCGTATTTAGTGCTAATATTGCTCTCTAAAACAACCTCGGCACGGTCAATGCCTGTAGCGCCGCTATCGTGCGCTTTGGTGTATTCCACATCCTCAACGGTGCTAACCACTAGGGCGCTTGTGGCTTTCTCGGCATCATCGCTTAAATAAGAGCTTGTAAGCAAGTTATCTAGGCTTTGCGCAAAAACAACGCTTGCAACCTTTACCGCACCCGTGAAAATTCGGTAAATAAGCTGATTGTTTGCAAGCTCAACAATATGGCCGCAATTGTATTGCGTTAGCAATGCGCTTACAAATTCCAGCAAATTGCCCCTCGGCGCTTGCGTGCCGCTAATATCAATTAGCAGCTTATTTGTTGATACAAAAAACTTGCTAATTCCGTTTTGATCCTTTATAGATCGCTCGGCCGTTGCCGCCGTGCCTAATGCGCTATTAACAAGGCCGTAAACGGCGCTTGTTATCGTGCCGTTTAGCTCTTTAGGCGTTAAAATGCACCGCTTGCTTAATAGCCATTTAGCCTCGTAGCCTCTGGCGCTTATCATCCGTGCGCCGCCCTCGGTAAGCGTGTATTGCACCGCCGTTATGATCCAAATAAAGCGCTTGTTTGGGATCGTCACGAAACGCCCCTTTTGCAGAGCGCTTAAATTGGCTTTTGTGGCGCTACAATAAATTTCGCATTGGCCTACCTCTTGATAGCTCAATTCAAACCAGCACTCTTGCGGCTCAACCAGCGCAAGCGCTTTAAGCGTGTATTTATCTCTAATTTCTAGATAAGGTATCATCACTCATACCGCCCTTTATAAATTAGCGAAAAATGCAAATTGCTATTGGTAGCGCCGCCCTCGGTGGTAACGCTAAAAGTATTTGTGCCCGTTTCAAGCTGTAGCCACTCATCGCCCAGCCATTCCAGCTTGTTTAGGATCGGCTCGCCTCCGTAGGTGTCAAGGCCGTTAATGGTTATGCTCTTTCTGCCTTTGGCCGTATCAATAACAAGCAGATCATCGGCGGCAAGCGTTAAATTTAATTGCATATACCAGCCGTTTTGCTCGCCCGTGCTACAACTTATGCGAGGCTTGACAACCTCGCCTATAGCAAGCATTTCAATGCGCATCCCTACGGCCGTATCGCTGGCGTTAAAAAAGCTCTTGGTTAGGTTTGTATCAATAGCGCCGAAAGGCCGCCCGTATTCGGTGAAATACTGCCCAGCTTGGGGAAAGCAAAGCAACGCCAAAAATTCGCTTATTGTTTCAACGATATAATTAACATCTTCCCAATACGGTTGCCCGCAATAAAGCGTTAGCGTGAGCTTGCAGCTTTGTAGCATTCGGCTATAAGGCGTAATTGTGGCAATGCCCTTAACGGCAATCGTGCGCCCGCCTTTGTCCTCCTGTAAGGTTACAAGCTGCTTGCTCTTTACAACGGCCGTAAAAGCATCAATGCTAGCTTGAATATCCCCACGCAAAGCAAAGGTAAGCTCTATGCCTCTCGGCAAGGCCTTTACGCTTTCCACGGTTGCGCCATCGGTGTAGGGCGTTTCGCTCTCGGCTATATCGGTTTCGATACCGTGCAAGCCCTCGGCGGCGGTCAAAATAAATTTGTCCTTGTTGCCGAGGAGGTCTAAAGATTGATTATTTTTATTTACTAAAGTTAATTTCAATTTTTAAACCTCCCTTAAAATGCGCCTTGTTTCCAAATTTGCCTTATGCAAAGCGTGGCGGCTTGTTTCCATTCGCTCAAATACATTGGTTATATTATTTGTGGTGCTATGGTTGCCGATCCTTGCGCCGAGCTTTTCGGCCAGCTTATCGATCCACTCCGTATTATTTTCCAAAGGCATAATAGCCTCTTTCCCCGCCTCGCCTACCATCGCAAGCGTTGCCTTATCAACTATACCGCCCTCGGCCAGTTTCGGGATCTTCGGTATATTAATGCCCTTGCCAGCGTAGCTGCCGAAAATCTCCCAATCGGGGATTTTAATTTTATTGAGCAAACCAATGGCCATATTTATGCCGCTAATAATGCCGTTGATATATCCTTTGTAAAGGTTGATAATGCCGCCAAAAACCTTGCCCAAAAATTCCATAGTAGCAGAGGCCGCTTTTTTTATTCCCTCCCACATATTTAGAAAGAAATTTCTAAAGCCATCGCACTTTTTCCAAAGCGTAACAAAGGCAGCCACTAGCAAGGCAATTGCCGCAATAATAAGGCCGATAGGATTAGCCAAAAGCGCCGCATTCCAAGCGAGCTGCACAACCTTTGCAATTGCCATAACGCCGTTATAAATTTTAATGCCAGCGCTTATAGCGCCGATGATCCCCACGATGCCACCGAGCACAGGCACAAGCCAGCTTGCATTGTCAAGCACCCAAGTTAAGGCTGTCATAAGAGGCGGCAAAGCAGTATTAACGAGCGAGGTAATAGCGCCGCTGATCTTGCCTATAAGCCCCTCTAAATCAACCTCGTTAAATTTCTCAAGCACCGTTTGTAAAACGCCAACCATAGCCAGCTTAAAGCTTGTCATTGCTGGCTGTACCTTGTCGGCAATATCGGCCATTGCTTGGTTATATCTGTTTTGGGCTTCGTTCGCCGCCAAAACCTCTTTATTAACCTCTTTATACTTTTCGCCAGCCTCGCCGTAGCTATCGTTTAGCGTTTGCAAAATAAACGCCCGTTTTTCTTCCTCGCTATCAAGCGATTGTAATTTAGCGTTAAAATCCTCAACGCTGCCGCCCGCAAATTCGATGGCATCAACCATACCAGCGTTAGCTTGGTTAAGCGTTAGCGTTGTGCTTACGCCCTCGGCTATATTTTCAAGGGGCAAGCTTGCGCCAAATTTAGAGTAAGCGCCCGTTAAGGAGTTAGTTAAGCTTTCAAGCTCCTTTTCGCTCTTTGCAAATTCGGCCAAATGTAGCGAGGCCTCGGTAGCTGCGCCGCTATCGCCCAAAACTGCAAACAGATCACCAAAGGTTTTTTCGCCCGTTTCGACACTATGCCCCGCCTCGGTAAAAGAGCTTTCCAGCATACCCATTTGCGTGCGTAGCTCTTTGGTTTCTTCAACAAGGCTAGAAAGCCCAGCCATAGCACCAATGCACGCCGCACCAATCCCAGCGATACCCGCCGCCGCACCCGTGGCTATACCGCCGCCTAAATCCTTTGCGGCTTGCTTTTGATCCTCTAGCTTTTTGTTAAGCTCGGCTAGCTCCTCTTTGGTTTCTACGCCAGCCCTCTCTAGCTCCTGTAAGCTATCGGTGTAATAATCAATATTTTTCTTTGTTTCTTTAACCTTGGCGCTTTGCTCGTTAATAGCCGTTGCAAGCCGTTGCGCCTCTTTAGAGTTAGCGCCTTGCGTTCTCACAACCTCGGCATAGCTTGCCTCTAGCTCTTTAAGCTTTCGGCTTTCGGCATCGTGCACCTTGTTAAGCTGCTCCAGCTTTGCCCGCAAGCCCTCGGCGTTATCGTTCCACTTGCCCATAGAGGCCGTGGCGTTTCTAAACTCACTATTTACTTGCGCAACATATCTGTTAAGCTGTTGCGTGCTTGCGCTAAAGTTAGATATATCGGCCTTAAAAACTGTAGTTATAGTGCGTTCCTCGGCCATTTATACCACCTCCGTTAATGCCAAGTAGCGTTTGCGCTTGTTACCCAAACATCTTGCTTATTGTTGCCTTGCTTTGCCTTGAGATCGTGTACCACGCAATCAGCGTATAAATCGTAAACCTCTCTTGTTGGTCGGTTAAGGATTTCAAACGGCGAAAGCCCGTTAAACCGCCCGCAAAGGCAATCGATTAAATCAAAAAAACTTTCTTCTATGCTTTTGAAAACGGGAGGAGCGCCGTTTGTGCTACCTCCCCCCGCCTCTATTTTTTTGCTGCGTTTGTTACAATTTCGTTAGTTTCCTGTGCAATCTGCGAAACAAATGCAAGCCATTCGGTAGGATCGATATAGTTAAAGTCCTCATCTGCGAAAGTCGGGAAAATCGTTTTGAGAATATCAAGCGTTATAGCCTCTTGCTCTCTTTCGTTTTTGCCCTCCATATTTTCGCTCAATGCTTGCACCTTTTTACTAACGCCAAGCAAAAGCCTACGGCAAATATATTGCTTTGTAGGTTTTTCGCTAGAGCAATCAGCGTAAATATTTAATACTGCGTTCATTTAGTTTGCCTCCTTTTTTGAAACGCTTTATGCAAGGTCGGTTTCTGCCGTGTCGGGCGTAACAACCTTGGCAAACCACTTTTCCACAAGCGCCTTGTTTGCCTCGGTAACGGGCATAGCCATATCAAGCTCTGTTTTGCCCGTCTTTGTCCAAGCCACATCGGGTGCGGCAAAGGTGATACTTACCTCTTGCCCCTCGCTGCCCGTGCCTCGGTCAATGGTGTTGGCGGTCTGCGTGATAGAATTTACAATGCCCTTGTAAGCCCATACGATCTCGCACGGGCGGCTTGCATCGCCATCGTGCAACGCATAGCCAATGGCAAAGTAAGGGCGGGTAGATCCATCGGGCGCAGTTCCGTAAAGCTTGTTAGTGCCAACCTCAACAACGCTCTTGCCGAGCAATTCGGCATCTACTGCGGGATCAAGTCGCATACAGCCAAAAGTGCGGGTAACGCTAGTGCCGCCGTAGGTGGTATCTTGCAGCTTATTGTCTGCCCATACCTCCTCGTTTTCTGCGCTGATCTCACGGCTAACGCTCTTTACCTCGGCCAGCGTTTTTACTGCGCCGAAAGTTACCTTGCCATCGGCAAAGGTGTAAGGAGCATAAACCAAACGGCTACAGCCTCTAAATTGTCGCATTTTTTAATCCTCCAAATAATCAATTTTTTCAACATCTACGGCTCGGCTATACCACCCTTGATAAGATCCGTTATGGTAGCCTACGCCCTCAATATCGTAGCATTTTGTTTTTAGCAGAGCTATGGCCTCCCATAGCCCCGTATAAAGCCTAGTTTCGTCTTGCGTGTACCATTTCAAGGTAAACTCATATAAATGCGCCTGTGCCTTGTTATCGGCGCTCACGGCGTTGCTGGTTGCATCCTCGCTAACGGTGAAAAATTCGGGCGGCAAATCTTCGGGCGCATCGCCCTCGATATAAACGGGGATAAGCTCGCCGTTAGAATTGAGCAAAGTTAAGTCTTTATCAAGTCTAATAATCATCGGTGTAGCTTCCTCCATTCTTCCCGTGCCAATGTATCATCCAGAGCTTTTGCAAAGGTGGCGGCCTGTATTCTGGCAACTTGCGTTTTAATTCTGCCTTTAACTTTTACTGCGTTGTATAGCTTTTTATCGGCTGCCTTGTTAGGTGTGCCGTATATAATCAACGCAACCTCTGGCGCTTTTTCAAGGTCAAAGCCAGCGTAAGCCGTAACCTCCGTGCCTCTTGTTTCCACCGCCATATTAGATACCTCGGCAAAGCTTTCTTGCGCTTTTCCTTGGGAATAAGCATCACCCTTAAAAAAGTGCCAATTGCTTGCGCCGCCGACATAAATTATTTTCGCAATTTCGCCGTTAACATATTCTGCTGTTCTTTCCAGAGCAATAGAGGCCGCCCAAATTAGGTGCTCTGTTCCGTACATTTCATCAAGGGTTTCGGCAAGGTCTAAAAATCCCTTAAAGTCAATGCCAAAGCCGCTATTAAGTGCCATTACGCCCCGCCTCCAATTCTCTCCAGCGTGATAATGATATATCGGCTGCGCATCTCTACATTTTCGGGCGTGCCTTTAATCTCAAAATCTACGCCGCCGATTGTAAGAACATCGGCCGCCGCAAAATCTGGCTTGTACCAAGTTATAAATGTTGTTTTTTCGTTTATAACGGTTAAGCCGTTGGCGTTTGTTTCGGCCGTGCCTTTTTGCTTGAATTTGCCACGCACCGTGCCAACCGTTACAAGCGTTTTTTTCGTTCGCCCGTTCACCGTTTTGCTGGTTGCTTTCTTGTGGATCGCTGGCGTTACAAATTCCCTTATATTTGCGGGTTTATACATCACTACACCCCCTTATTTATCCTCGCTATGGGGGTGGTTAATGCGCAAGGTCGCAATCATATCGTTAGTAAATTTGCTCAAAGCGCCATCCTCTACAAGATCGGTAACGATCTTGGCAAGAACATAGGCAGCCTCGGCAGAATTTATAAAGCTATGGCTTACGCCTTGCTCGTAAAGCGTTAGCTTTGCAAGCTCGGTGTAGTTTTCTACAAAACTATCTTGGCCGCTATCGGCCAAATTCGCCATATTTGCTATAATTTCGTTTGCCATTTAATCACCCTCCATAGGTCGGAGCGTGGGAGGAAAAGGAGGCAACCAAAACCCCTCACGCTTTTTTTAAAGTTAATTATGCGCCAACGGTAACCTTAACCATACCGCCAAGGGCAATCACATCAGCGCCAAGCTCGACATCGCCACGGATGGCATCCATCAGCTTATCAAAGTAAAAGTCCTCGCTAACTGCGATTTCGTAGTTAGAGAACAAATCAAGCTCAATGTTCTTGGGCTGGCCGTAAAGCAGCGTACCAGCAGTAAGGTGCTTGTTAAGGCAATAGCGCACGGTCAAGCCACCATCCTTAATAACGCCCGTGTTGGGGTTGGCGGTATCGGGGATGATCTCAAAAACGGCCTTTTTCTCGTTAGTGCCTCTGGCATCGCCAAGCGCCACAAGGTCGGCCTTGTTCAAGAACAAGTAAGCCTCGCCGTTTACGCCCTCATCGCCGCCGTAACCAAGGGCGATCTTGCGCAATGCGGTATGATCCAGCGCCGCAACGGTCTGCGTGCCGAGCAGAGTAGAGGCAAGCACCTTTTCGGTGATGATAGCCGCAACCTTGGAGCGCAACGCAACCATAGCGCTCTCCTTTACCTTGGCCTCATACTGGAGAGGCGTTTGCTTCTTGGCTTGCTTGGAAATGCTAGAAAGCACGGCCACGCTTTCGGGCGTGATAGTCACAAAGCCAAAGGTAGGATCGCTGGCCGCAATAGCGCCGCCCTCGGTCTGCCCAGCCGCCACAGCATCGGTTTTCTGGTATGCAATCTTATTAGCGCCCATACCAGCACAGTTAACAACTCTTACAAGGTCAACAATGGAGGATACCTTTGCAAAGCCGTTATCGGTGATACCATCAACGGCCGTAGGCGTTGCGATAGTGCCGCTAGATACAAGCACGGCTCTGGTTTCCTCGGTGCTAACGGAGGTCTTGCGGGTTTCAACAAACTTTTCGGCTGCTGCCGTTCTTTCTTCAATAGTCATAGTATTTTTACCTCTACTTTCTTTGTTCATAAAGTTTAATTTAGATCTCTGGGGGTTTTCCTCGCCCTCGGCGGGCTTGTCAAGCTCGGCAATCTGGGCGTTAATATCGGCAAGCTCCTTTTCAAGCTCTGCCTTTTTTGCGTTCAGCTCGTCAAGCTCATCGCTGGCCGCCTTAAGCTCGGCCTCATCCTCGCTCTCATTGTTGATCTTCTCCAGCGCCGCTACTCTCGCTGCAAGTTCTTCAAGATCAGTAGAGCGCTTTTGCGCCTGTGCGGTCAAAAATTCCTTGATACTCATTTTTTGCACCTCATCAATTTAATTTTGTTTTTATTCTTTAACCTAATAATTGCGCACCGTTTCAAAGCCTCCACTTTGCCTTGCTTTTTGCTCTCCAGCAAATCAAGAGATCGGGCGTAAATCTCGGTTAAATCACCATAAGCCCCGTTAGGGCATATAGCCACATCAAATAGCTTGCCAATGCCTGTAATAGTACGGTGCACTTGGCCATCTTTAATTTCCTGCCTATCATCGGTAACGGTAAATGCAAAGCTGCCCTCGGTGAGCAAGCCGCTTTTAACCATTTCGTATACATCTCTATTGGTTGTGGTATCGATAAGCTCGGCGTGCATAAATACGCCGTGATCGTCAACGGTAAGCGTGAGCGATCCGTTACGGGTGCGAGCTAAAATAAAAATATTGTCATTGTGGTTATACTTTAGCGCTACATCGCTCATATCAGCATTAGCAAAGGCGTTGCGGTCTACTTGCTCGTACCATCCATCAAAGAAACAATCAATATAGGTTTCTTTATCAAATACGATCGGGTAGCCCTCCACGATCATTTTGCTTTGCTCGCCATCGTCAGCCCGCACGCTCAAATTTTCCGTTGCAAGCCGCAACTCTTTTGGCAATTTTTCTTTCATTCTGTCACACCTCCATTATCAACGGTTTCGCCCCCGTCAAGGTTGTTAAAGCCTCTCGGCATCGTTTGCCCCTCGCCATTAGGCAAAGGCGCATAGCCTAGCATTTCTCGGTATTCGTCTTTCGTGAAAACGCCCGCCGCTATCGTGCTTTGGATTACGCTAACAATTTCGCTGGTAGCCATAAGCTGCACCTTATGCGGGTAAAGCGCTATCTCCTCGTTAGCTCTGCTTAACATTACTTTTGCCATCGCTTGGCCGAGGCTTATTGCCGCTGGCTCAATATGGCTCTCGTAAAATGCCTCTTTTTCGGCCGTGGTATATTTGCCCGTTAAAAATTCAATGCTAACGCCTGTGGTGATCAATACGCTTGTTTTAATTTCGTTAAGCGTGGCGCTGTCAACAATTTTTAGCTGGCGTTGTACTTGGATATAATCAGCGCCGTTATCCAGCACGGGCAAGCCGCCTTTGTTGCTGCGTATATCCTCTAAAAATTGATCCCTAATGCGTTGCGTTTTTTCATTATCGCCGCCGTAGGCGTTTACTTTCAATAAGCCATCAAACATACAACCGAGCTTTGCGGCCTCGGCCACGCTTTCGGTAATTGTTCGGTGCGCTTGCAAAGTATTGAGCAAATCAGCGCTTGCGGCCGTGCTATATCTGCCACCGCCGATATATTGGTTATCCTCAATATCTTTTTTCCAAACTATAATATCATCATAGTTAAAAACTACAGGCTCGTTCCAGCCGTTAAAAGTGAAAATCCAATAAAGCTGGCCGTTTTCCTCTGCCAATTCTGGCGCATCGCTCGGCAGCAATATAAAAAGGTTTTCGTTATACCAATAGCCGCCCGTGGTTTTGTAACGGTCTACAAGGATATAGCAAGTTTTATCCTTTTCCCGCATAAAATAGGCTTGCGTTAAAAAATCGTAAGTAGTTTGATAATGATTAGGCCGCCGCAATACCTTTGCTACCGTGCTATCGGTCACGGTTACGGTTTTACCATCCTCGTGCCTAATGTGCCGAGGCTCTAGCTTGCCGAAAAAGCTTTGCTTTAATTGCAGAGCGCTCAAAACCAAACTGCTATAGAGCGCTTGGCGGCCAAAGCTAGAAAATTTAGGCTCATAGCCCACCATACTTACAAAATCGTTAAAGCCTCTTTTGATCTTTTCCCTCGGCTTAAACAAATTGGCAAGCCATCCGTTTTTATTTGCCATTCCTACGCTCCTTTACTGCAAATATTGGTTAAATGTTAGCTCATTCTTTTCTAATGTTGCGTATAATATAATCATTGCTACCACGCCATCAATTTTGCGGCTGTAATTGCCATCTATTTTTTCTGGCATTATCAAATCCCCAACAATTTTAGCGCTCATATTGCCAAAGCAATATTTAATAACGGGGTTTTCGCCGTAATTTATAAGCTTTGCGTGCAAATCTCGCTCTACCGTTTTCATTGGAAAGCTCATAAGCTTGCTATTTTGGTAGATTTTCATTGTATTAAAGCCGTAGCCCGTTTTTTTATCGCACCACAATAAAAATATATCGCTGTGCCACGGATCGTAGCCAATCATTATAGGCTCGATCTCGTAGCGATCTCGTAAAGCTTGATACCAATCGGCTATATATTTTTGGTCAATTTTATTGCCTTTGCAAACTGTAATATAAGGCATTCCCGTTACGGGGTTTATGGTGTGCGCCCATTCCTCATAGCGTGCGCCGTTGTCTTTATCCTTTAGTTTGCTTTCGGGGATAAAGAATTGCGCCACGATATACTTTACATCATCGCCACGCCGCATAAAGAGCGCCTCTGCTACGGCTAAATCGCCGCAATCTGCTAAATCTACAGCACCGAGGCATACTTGGCCTCTAAAGTCATTAAGCGTAAACGGCTCTTGCGTGTAGCTGTATTCGTCAAGAGTAAGCCAAGCGCTGCTATTGCTGCATTTAATATTGCAATCCTTGGTTAAAAAGTGCATACGGCTTTCTTTGTCAATCAGCGCCTTTTGTCGGCTCTGCTCCAGAAAGCTATATTTTTTAACGCTGTATATTAAGCTTGGGTTGCTCTTTTGCAAAAGCTCTATATCGCCCCAGCATTCGGCCTCATCATCTTGCTCAAAGAGGAAAGCGATATAATGTATATCATCTATTTCATCATTAAGCCAAGCGTTTGCGTATGCTAGCTCTTTATCGTAAAAGCCATCGTTAATAAAGCCGTTGGTGGAAACGCCAACCGTTAGCCGTTCCTCGTGCGTGCTTTGCGCTCGGTCGGCAGCCTCGGCAATTTCGCCCGTTTTGGCATCGTGCTTTTCATCGTGCGCCACTTTCTTTAGGTTAAAGCCATCTTTATTTTGCGTTTTGCTTGAAAGCCTAAAGATTTTAATATTTTTCTTATCGTTCTTTATCTCGGTAAGGTTGTGGCTGGTGATCTCGTTGCGGGTGTCAAGCCTCGCACGCATCCCCGCTACCTCGCTCCAGATAAATTTTGCTTGCCTATCATCATTACTAACGCAAGCTATATTTACGCCGCCCTCGCCAATAAATAAATCGGTGTTAAGGTCGGCCGCAATCATCGTGCTTTTGCCGTTCTTTCGTGCCACCTCTAGCTCGGCCTTATGGATCAGCCGCAAGCCCGTTGCCTTTTCGTAAAAAGAGTATATGGCCTCATAAAAAGCCTTTTGCCAGAGCATAAGCTCAACGGGCTTGTTATAAAACGGCGCATACCCTTGCAAGCACAGCGTTTCCATAAATTCAAAACGCCTGTAGCACTCGGTTGGATCAAAGATAAAGCGCTCATCGTCAAAGTAGCCAATCAGCTTTTTAACGGCTTTCTTGATTTTAGCGCCAACAATAAGCCGCTTGCGCTCGCCCTTTATTTCGATATAGCCGCTTTTTATCGCCTCGTAATACTGCCAAAGATACGAGCGCTTTGCTAACTCATTCAAAGCGTGCCAATGCCTTTAATAACGGGCTTTCCTCCGTTGTTTCGTTGTCAAGGCTGCGCAAAATCTTGGTTGCTATATCGTTTTTTTGGGCTTGCTTATCGTGTATAACTTTATGGATCGGGAGCACTACTTGCTCGGTTGGGTTGTTTGGATTGATAATATACTCTTGCGCCGTGCTCAACGCCAGCAAATCGGCCTCCAGCTTTACAAAGTCTTTCAGCAACGAAAGCAAAAAGCTGCGTTTAGGCTCTTTAACATCTTTTAGCACGGCCGCTAATTCATCAAATCGCTCCATTGTTGCCTCCTTTGTTGCGTTATGGCGCATTTATCGTGCATCTTTTCTCGTTTTATGCGTATTAGCTAAAATTAGCTAAAATTAGCTAAAATTAACTTGTTTTTTAACTTGTTTTTTTTGAGTTAGCCAATTATTTAACTTGTTAGCCCTTTATTTAATTTTATAATTATTTTTTGGGCTTTTTATGGCTAGGTTTTGATTTTTTCGGGAAATTTCAAATTTTCGCCGTGTGCGCTAAATACC
>JAZKZM010000218.1:0-5891 GCA_045612685.1 Elusimicrobiaceae bacterium | reverse complement strand
GGCCTTAAATTGTTTTGCTAAAGTATAGAAACTTCCCTTTTGTTCAAGCAGTTTATCCAAGTTTTGAGGCGTAATATAATCATATTTACCCTGCACATAGCCGGCGTCCATTTTATATTCTTTTTCTTCTTTAGTCATTTTCCTGTAATTAAACCCAAAACCGCCGGTGTCGTGGTCTGCGGTGATAATGAAAAGCGTGTTAGGGTGGCTGTCAACCCAATTTTTTAGATAAGTTAAGGCTTCGTCTGCTTCAAGCATTTCTCTTAAAGTGGCGGCAGCGTCGTTAGAGTGGGCGGCCCAGTCAACTTCGCCTGCTTCCACCATAAGGAAAAATCCTTTTTTATTTTTGCTTAAAGTATCAATGGCTTTTTTAGTCATTGTTGTTAAATCCGGTGCGCCTTTAAGCCCATCAATATTAAAAGGGTATCCTTCTGCTGCAAAAAGACCAAAAATTTTGTTTCCCTTTGCTTTTAGAAGGCCTTTTTCATCAAAGGCAATAGCATAACCGCTTTTAAGCAAAGTTTCAAAAGTTTTATCATCTTGGTTTTTTGGCTCAATATTATCTTTATAGGAAACTTTACCTAAAATATTTGTCAAAACACCGCTTTTTAAATTATTTTTGCTTACAAAATGGTTAAATCCCCCGCCCATTACAATATCGGGTTTTACTTCAAGAAGGTTTTTGGATAACTCGGTATATTCGCGTCTGTTTTTTGCGTGCCCAAAGAAGCCTGCCGGGGTAGCATCAAGAACATAAGTATCGGTTAAAACGCCGGTTGCTTTGCCTTGTTCTTTTGCTAAAATTAAAACGCTGTCAACAGAATTAAAATCTTTATCCATACCTACGGCTTCGGGTTTGGTTTTGTGGCCTGTTGCAAATTGGGTGGCGGCTGCAGCGGAATCGGTAACAATGCTAAAAGCCGTATCATTATGGACTAAGGAAAGTTTGCCTTCATTAAGTAATTTTTCCAAAGTGGAAGTTCTATCTTTAAAAGGGCTATTTGGCGCAAGTTTGGCATATTGCATTAAAAGGTGCATAATTGTAGGGCCTGTGCCGTCTGCAATAAATAAGATTACATTTCTTGGTTCTGTTTTAGCAAAACTTATGCTTATAAAAAACAGAAAACAAAATAAACTTAAAGTTAATTTCTTTACCATTTGGGACCTCTTTTTACTAATTCTGCAAATAACTTAAGATATTGCTGGGAAGAATTTTCCCAAGAGAAATTTTTAAGCATAGCATTTGTCATAATGCTTCGCCATTCATTTTGTTTAGAATAAACCTGAAGGGCTTGGTCTAAAGTTTCAGCAAGACCGCCTACATCAAGGGTATTAATGAAAAAGCCTGTCGGTTCATTTGAACCTTGTCCGTAAGGCACAACCGTATCTCTAAGACCGCCCACGCGGGAAACTATCGGCAAAGAGCCGTATCTCATAGCAATCATTTGGCTAAGCCCGCAAGGCTCAAAGCGTGAAGGCATTAAAAAGATATCGCTTGAAGCGTATATTTTATGGGCCAAAACTTCGTCGTGTATCGGTCTAAAGGCAACTTTGTTGGGGAAGGTTGACGCAATATTTTTTAAAATTTCTTCTGCTCTTTCCTCGCCTTTACCTTCAATAACAAATTGCACTTTGTCGGCAAAATGCGCAATAACATCAGCAATCAAATCAATACCTTTTTGATAAGCAAGACGGCTTACAACACCGACTAAAGGAACATTCAAATTTTCCTCAAGGCCGAGTTCTTTTTGTAAACTTGCTTTACATTTTTGTTTGCCTTGTAAAAATTCATCATCATAACCCATAGGGATAAGGGTATCGGTTTGCGGGTCCCAAACTTCGCCGTCAATACCGTTTATAATACCGCTGAAGTCTTTGCCCTTATTTCTTAAAACACCTTCAAGACCAAAACTGTTTTGTCCGTTTAAAAGTTCTCTTGCATAGGAAGGACTGACGGTATTTACTTTATCGGCAAAAACAATACCTGTTTTTAAATAACTTATCCCCCCCCAGTATTCAAATTTTTCAGGGGTGAAATCTACCCAAAAGAAACCGGCTTTTTCAAAACTTTCTTTAGGGAAATAGCCTTGATAGGCAATATTGTGTATGGTAAAAATGCTGCGTGTTTTTGTAAAGAAAGCATCTGTTTTATAAACCGTCTGTAAATATGCCGGTATAAGACCTGCCTGCCAATCGTTTGCGTGGATAATATCGGGTCTAAAACCGATAAATTTGCAAGCCTCTAAAACGGCACGGCTGTAAAAAATAAATCTTTCGTCATTATCGCCGTAATCGCCTTTTTTTGTTGCATATAAATCCGGCCTGTCAAAATATTTGCGTGAGCCGATAAAAAATACCAAAGCATTACCCCATTTAAGATAGGAAATGCGGGCTTCTTCCAATTTTTGGCCGATAGGCACAAAGAAAGTGCCCGGCACTCTTTTTAAAGAAGAAGAATTTGCAATATTTCTATAATGAGGTAAAAACAAAATAACTTTTGCCCCTCTTGCGCGGGAAAAATCTTGCGTCAAAGCCCCTACAACATCTGCAAGTCCGCCTGTTTTACAAAAAGGAAAAGCCTCGCTTGCGGCTAAAACTATATTCATAAAATCTCCTTATTTTATATCATCTTGCCCCATGGCATTATCAATAATTTCTTCGGTTTTTATTTGGGCAGGTTCATCATCTTCTGTTTGTTCTGGTTGCTCAACTTTAGCAGTTTGCTCTGGTTGATTTGTTGATTGTTCCTGCTCGGGAGTAATTTCTTCTTGTTTAGCAATATCTTGTTTAACTTCTGTATTAAAATCTAAAGTTGCGTTTTCACTTTGAAGCGGTGTTTCATTATTTTCTTTATCCCCTTCTTCTAAAGGCAAAATCGCATCTGCTTTCGGTAAAGGTGTATTAAAAGGTAAATCGTCTTGAATTTCCTTTACTTCTTTTGCGGCAAAAGTTTTTAACTCAGGCAGTTGGGAAAGAGAGTTTAAACCAAAAAGTCTTAAGAATTCTTCCGTTGTGCCGTAAACTAAAGGTTTACCGGGAACATCTTTTTTGCCGACTATTCTAACAAGCCCCCTTTCCATAATTTTTTCTAAAGGGGCAACGATATCAACCCCGCGGATAGATTCAATTTCCGCTCTTGTTATAGGCTGTTTATAGGCGATAATGGCAAGTGTTTCCAAGGCGGCATTTGAAAGTTTTGTTGAACTTTTTTCATTAAATAATTGGCGCACCCAACGGCCGTATTCGGGCTTTGTTGACATTTGGAAACCACCGCCTATTTCCACAATAGCAATAGCGCGGTTTGTTTGGGCATATTCCTGCTGCAAGAGGCGCACAAGTTCGCCCGTTAAAGCAATATCATTAACCTGCGCCACTTGGGAAAGTTTTGCAAGGGTCAAAGGTCTATCGGTAATAAAAAGCAAATTTTCTATAATTTTCTTATAGTCATCCCCTGTAAGCATATCTTGCAGGGTTTCTTTTTTTTCTTCTTTATTTTCCTGCTGGGTTGGGTTGTTTTCCATTTTCTTGCTCCTCTTGTTGTTTGATTAAACTATGGTAATCAAGGTTTTTAGTTTCCGGATTAAGGTAAATTCTTATTTCTTTTTTATCTTGGTCTTGGCGTGCTAAAATTTTGCCTATTTTTAAAAGTTCAAGCAAGGCCATAAAACAGGTTATGACGCCGCGTTTTTTTGTTTCGCCGACAAAAATATCGTCAATTAAAACCCAAGGTCTATCTTTAAGCAGCATAACAAGTTTATCCATTTTTTTATCAATAGGAAATTCTTCAATTTTCAAAAGTTCGGCGTGTTGCTTATCTTCCAATTTTTGAAATGCCCTTCTGACAGCGGCAAGTAAATCAAAAATTTGCACTTCAAGCACTTTTTCGCCGGAGTCAAAAACCGGGGCAGATTTATAAAAATTATCTTTAAATTTTTCAAGATTACTTTCCAAAAATTTAGAGGCTTCTTTGAATTTTTGATATTCTACAAGTTTTTCAATAAGTTCTTTTGCCGGGTCCGGGCCTTCATTTTCGGATGTTGGCACTTGGGACGGCAAAAGTTGGCGCGCTTTAATTTGCATAAGCGTGCTTGCCATAACCAAAAACTCGCCGGCAATTTCCAAATTTAATTGTTTGATGATATCCAAATACTCAAGATACTGCGCCGTGATTTCGGAAATATTGATATCATAAATATCAAGATTATCTTTTTTAATCAGGTGCAAAAGAAGGTCCATCGGCCCTTCAAAAATATCAAGATGTATTTTTAAATCTTCTTTCGTCATAAAATATTCATTACTTTTTTAACTTCGCTTAAAGTTTTTGCGGCGCTTTCCCTTGCTTTTAAAGCACCTTCTTTTAAAATTTGATTCAAATAATTTTCGTCTTTAGCTAGAGCTTCGCGGCGTTTATTAAAGGCATTAATTTCAACAGCCATAAGTTCAAAAAGTTCTTTTTTGCACGCTACACAACCGCAAGCACCGGCGCGACAATCGGCTTCTTTCTTAGCAAAATCTTTGTTATAGATCTTATGAAAAGCAAAAACAGCGCAACCATCCGGGTTAGCAGGGTCGTTTGCTTTTTTCTTGTTAGGGTCTGTAAACATAGCCATAACTTTTTTACGCACACTTTCAAGATTTTCGCCAAGTTCAATGGTGTTGCCATAAGATTTAGACATCTTTCTGCCGTCTAAACCCGGCACTTTTGGAATTTGGGTTAAAAGCGGTTTTGGCTCAACTAAAACATCACTTTTATAAATATCGCTAAAACGGCGCACGATATCGCGTGCAATTTCAAGGTGGGCAATTTGGTCTTGCCCTACAGGTACAAAAGTTGCTTTGTGTATCAAAATATCCGTTGCCATTAAAACAGGATAACCAAGAAAGCCAAAAGAAGCCATTTCGTTTAAATCTTGTTCTGCAAGCATTGCTATTTTTTGGGCAGCGCCCTTATCTTCCTGTCCGGCGTATTTTTTCTTAATAAGTTCGTTTAATTGTTCTTTATAAGTCGGGTTTCTAAGCAACCAGCCAAGCGGTGTAAACATACCAAGCAAGGTGGCAAGTTCGCTGACTTCGGGCACATGGGATTGAACAAAAATAGTGCATTTTTTAGGGTCTAAACCGGCAGCAAGCCAATCTATAACCATTTGTTTGCTGTTTAGGGCAAGGTTTTCCGTCCTATCGTAGGCAGTAGTTAGGGCGTGTAAATCCGCCACAAAAAAGAAACATTTGTGTTGGTCTTGTAATTTAACAAAATTGCTTAAAGCGCCGAAATAATTGCCTAAATGTAAACGGCCTGTCGGGCGCATACCGGAAACTACAATATTTTTATCTTCCATTTTTTATGCTCCAATAATCAAATTTATTAAGTATAAACAATACTCAAACACGGGCATAATAATAATTCTAAAAGCCCCTGTTACAATAAGAATAACAACAAAAAGCATACCATAGCGTTCCAAACTAAGATAGCGCAAACTTTGTTTTGTTGGCAAAAAGGCCGCAACAATTTTGCTTCCGTCTAAAGGTGGCACAGGTATTAAATTAAAAATAGCCAAAATAAGATTTATTTGTATAGCATAACTTAAAATTTTAAAAAGAGTGATATTTTGAGAATTCATTATAATTAAAACTTTATAAAGAATTACGCACAAAGCCACCAAAAGCAAATTGGAAGCAGGGCCTGCAAATGCAACTTTTGCCATATCGGTTTTAGGCCTGTTTAGACGCAAGAAATTAACCGGCACCGGTTTTGCCCAGCCGAACATCGGTATATGGGATAAAAAACAAATCAACGGCAAAACGATTGTCCCCATTAAATCAATATGTTTTATGGGGTTAAAAGTTAAACGCCCCATAAGATAGGCGGTATCGTCGCCGTTTTTATAGGCAAT